>CAJBRS010000108.1 GCA_903958115.1 uncultured bacterium
CTAGCTCGGGAGTGAGGGCATTACCCTCCAAAAGATCATTGGTCTGAATATTCATATTAGGTGATTTCCTGCTGAAAAGCATAGCATATTTCCCCGGTATTCTACATATCCATAAAATATGCTAGAGTAGGGCAGCACACGTTTGGAGACGTGGCTGAGTGGTCGAAAGCGCCTCACTGCTAACGAGGTAGGGTTTAATCGCCCTCTCGGGTTCGAATCCCGACGTCTCCGCCAAAACAGAAAACCGCCGAAAGGCGGTTTTCTGTTTTATCAGTCTCCAGATATGTGGATAAGTATGTCCACGAAATAGAATGTAAATTGGGGTATAATTGAATAGCTAAATAGGGTTGCACCCTTAAATAGTCTTTAGGCGTATAATTAACAAGGCTCGAATATTAATAAAATTAATCATATTTTTATGAATAAATATCAAAAAACATTAATAACTGTGACTACCGTTGCTAGTTTGGCGTTAGCGTTACCTGCTTTGGCTGATTCTCAAGCAAATCAGCATGGTGGCGTAACGGGCGGGTCCTTTAATCCTACCGCACGTATGGGTGACAACGGAGGCCAACCAGGCAGACCAATGATGGGAAATCGTGTTGGTCAGCCAGAGGTCATTGGAAAAGTTACCGCTATAAATGGCACAACATTAACTGTACAGAGTGTGAAAAGAGGTATCAGAGTTGAATCAGTTTCAACTTCAACCGCTCCTTCTGTTTTTACCGTTGATGCTTCTAACGCTAGAGTTCTTAAAGCTAATGCTACAAGTACATTATCAGATATTGCGGTAGGGGATAATATTATTGTTCAAGGAAAATTGAGTGGCACTAATGTAACAGCAGCTATTATTCACGATGCTCCAGCAATTGGTAAGAATAATTCTTCCAGAGGATCTGAACTATTGATGCAGGGTAATGGTCAGCCTGTAGTGATTGGTGATATTACTTCTGTGAGTGGTAACAGTATTGTTATCAGCAATAAAAGTAATGTTAGCTACACCGTGGATGTTTCAAGTGCTAGCATTCTAAAGCAAGGAATTGCTGGTACTACAACAGTTTCTAGTTTGACTGTAGGAGACGGCGTAATCGTACAAGGAGTTATTAATGGTAATTCTGTGTCAGCTTCTTCTGTGATTGATCGAGGTGCTACTTCTTCAGTAACTGATCTTAATGCCTCAACAACGACCAAACAAGCTAAGCCTGGAATCGTGTCAGGGATATTCACTTCAGTAGGTAGTTTCTTCTCTCGTCTTTTTGGTTTCTAAGATAGATTTGTCGCTAGAGAAAAAATAAATAAAAGAGACGCCGATTGGCGTCTCTTTTATTTATGATATAATTGTTCCGTAATGAAAATAAAAAGATATTATGTCACCCTCGGTGTTTTTGGGGCTATACTGATAATAGTCCTTTCTTTCATAGCTTTCTCATCTCTTTTCAAGGGGTCAAATTTGCAGAATGAAAAAGATCATACTACAGATTTAAATAATTCCTTGGCTCCTACAAGTACAAATTAAAAACCTAAACTCTCATTAACTAATATTATATTGAATGACCGTCCCATAAAGGCCGGTTCTTTTTCTAGTATAAGAATCTTGGCCATAATACTTCCTCCCATTCCCACCTCCTTCATTCTGTTGTTTTCAAGAGGAAATACGTATTCTCGAAGTCTTTTTATGGACTCCTCAAGTGTCGGAGCAATTTTTTGTGAACCGATAACTAGAATAATGTTTTGAGAAGTGAAGACAAGGTGTGGAAGTTGGCTACCAGATGCTGAGGCTATAACTAATTCACCTCCCTCTGATAGGGCGTGGGCACTACCTAGATAGAAATCCGAGAGGGAAGACTGTTTGCGGAGCTCGGCTTTTTTGCCTTCGTCAGTTTCTTTTAAGACCGCTTCATGGAGATTATTCCAACCATGCTGGCCGGCCTTTAAATAATCCACAAAACCAATCTGTGACAATGTTTGAGATGAACCGTTCATAACGCTAGCCCCAGCTGGTATAAGCTCTTTGATTTTTGCTAAAGCCTCTTCTTTAGTGCTAACGACTATTGGATTAAAGCCATTATTTTTTAGAGCAGCTACTGTCTTTGTGACACTTTCTGCTGATGCGAGTTTATCGTATGACATTTTTTTATAATTATTATTAATAATATATTGAAATATATCGATATGATAGCATCCTCGCATTTAGTGCGCAATAGCTAGACACAGTAGGCGACTTGGTTTGCAGGCTTTTATTACGCTAGCTGCGGTTTGGAGTGTGGCTCCGGTTGTGGTGACATCGTCTAGTATTATAACGTTTCGATTCAATATTTTTTCTGGTTTTGTCACTATGTAGGCATTTTTGATGTTGCGGAGCCGCCTTTGGCGGCTCCGCACTCTTGTCTGCGGTTCACTATTTACGACTCTCTTGAATACATCCTCATCTAAATCAATATTTGATACTTTGTGCTTGCGGAGAGCTCTTATTATTTCTTTCGCTAACTCGGCAGTTTGATTGTACCCACGTTCCTCGCGTCTTTTCTCTGAAAGGGGGACGGGAATTAGTAGTATTTTTCTACTTTTGTCGAAAATTTCCATGTCTGTAACTATTGGTAATAACAATTCAGCTGTTGCCATGGCAACCATTTTTAAAATTTTCCGATTGTTTTGGAACTTTATTTCCCACATAGCCTTACGCATTAATGGGTTTTTATAACAAAAGATGGCTTCTATTTGGGTTGAGTCTAACATTTGAGGTGTTTCGGATGGTGGTACCATCTCGATGAAGTTTTTGTGAGTCATATTTTCGAGATCTTTTACACAAGTTTCTTTTGGTAAAATTAAATCGATAAATTGTGTTAGTAGTGATTCCCAAAACTTCATTAATCAATTGTCTACTAACAATAATGAATTTTTCCTAAAATCATTATGTGATATAATATTTTTATCATCTATTCTGGTTTACCCTATGGATAATCCTTTTAAAAATCTATTCAAAAAAGTGGAGAACAGTGTTATCGGCCTTGATATTGGTTCGTCGGCTATTAAGGTTGTTCAGCTCAGAAAAAAACATGGTAAGGCCATTCTCGAAACATATGGGGAAGTTGCTCTCGGTCCTTACGCTGGCGTCTCTGTTGGCCAGGCCACTAATCTTCCTCCTAACAAAATAGCTGAGGCTGTTGTCGATCTAATTAGAGAGGCCAATGTTACTAGTAAAAATGCAGCTCTATCAATTCCGCTTCGTTCTAGTTTGGTTTCTCTTATCGAATTACCCAAAGTCGACGAGAGAGAGTTAAAACAAATGATTCCGCTTGAGGCTCGTAAATATATTCCCGTACCGATTTCTGAAGTTACAATGGACTGGTGGATTATTCCTAAAGAAGACGATCGGTATTTAGATTTTGTTCAAAGTGGCGACAGCCAAGGGGAGAGAGAAAAAAAAGAAAAAATAGAGGTTTTGGTTGTTTCTATACATAATGAGATTATCGGTCATTTTAATCAGATCGTTCGTGATTGTGGTCTATCTGCAAGTTTTTTTGAGATTGAAATGTTTTCAGCTATTAGAGCGCTGGTTGATCAGAGTAATGCACCTGTGATGATCTTTGATATGGGGGCGGCTGCAACAAAATTATATGTTGCCGAGCGTGGTGTGATCAGGTCTTCCCACATCATTAATAAAGGAGGGCAGGACATTACTCTATCTATTGCCCAAGGAATGAGTCTTCCTGTTGATAGGGCAGAACAGTTGAAACGTGATATCGCTTCTCAAGACCAAGCTGTTCAGAAAAATATTAGAGACATTGTCTCTTTGACTGTTGACTATATCTTTAGTGAAGCTGGGAACGTTATGCTTAATTATCAAAAGAGGTATAACAGAAGCATAAGCAAGGTTTTTATCACTGGGGGAGGGGCAGCCTTTTCTGGACTTGCCGATTTGGCTAAAAAAGCTTTTCAGACAGATATCGTCGTAGGGGAACCTTTTGAAAAAGTAGAGACTCCTGCGTTCTTAAGTGAGGTTTTGAAAGTGACGGGTTTGGATTTCACTGTCGCTGTTGGTTTGGCGCTCAGAAAACTTCAGGAGATTGATTAACTGTGGATGATAATTTTTATTTAATGTTATATACTTAAGGGAGTACCATCAATCTAAATGGAAGGACAATTTCAAACATCATTCATACCAAAAAAGCCAGTTACCGCTAAAGCTAGTGGTGGCACTAAAGGGGTGAGCATTATTTTGCTTTTAGCTATAATAATTTTTTTAGCTAGTGCATCAGGTGCTGCCGCTGTTTTCATCTATCAGACATATCTGCAAAACAGTATTAGTAGTATGCAAAAAAGCTTCCAGTTGAGTGAAAATGCTTTTGATCCAGAATCTGTCTCTACCTACGCTACCCTCAATAAACGTATTACTGTAGCCAATTCTCTCCTCAAAAATCACATCGCTGTTTCTAATCTTTTTGCTGTGCTCGGACAGTCCACATTAAAAACAGTTAGATTTTCTAGTTTTTCTTTCGTTGTTGGGGCTTCTGGGAAATCCACTCTCGCAATGAAAGGGCAGGCAAGAGATAATAATAACAACTACAACTCTGTGGCAAAACAAGCAGAAGTATTTTCAGAAAATCCTGTTAGCAAATATATTACTAATCCAATATTCGATGGTCTAAACACTGATCAAAATGGTAATGCCATTTTTAATTTTACGGCCGATGTTCAAAATAGTCAGATACTTTACAGCTCCAATTTAAATAACCAATGAAAACTATCTCATCCTTATTTTTAATAATCGCCGCTGTAGGGATCTTTGTGGTCTACACTAATCCCCAGTATCAAAACATTAAAGTTTTGCAGTCTCAAGCAGCTGACTATAGTAAAGCTCTTGATCAGTCTAAGACTTTGCTGGCAGGAAGAGATAATCTGCAGAAAATATATAAGAGTATAGACCCAGCATCTTTGGATAAGTTGAATAAGCTTGTTCCAAACAGTGTTGATAATGTTCGACTAGTCATCGATATCAATGGAATTGCCGCTAGAAGAGGCTTGGCTCCTAAGAATATTCGTATCGATAAAGCTGATAGTGCCAAGACCGTTTCTACGCTTGGTCCCGATGCTAGTGGATACGGATCAATAAATCTTTCCTTTGATGTTACAGCTCCCTACGGAACTTTTATAGATTTCATGAAAGATTTAGAGAGTAGTCTACGATTAGTTGATGTTAATTCTGTTTCATTCGTAGCAACAGACAAGGGAGATACTTATGATTACAGTGTTTCAATCCGTACATATTGGCTTAAATAATTAAAATGAGTAACATTATTCAAAAAATAAAAATTCCCGTTATTATACTGGCCGTTATCATTGCTCTTTTCTTTGGGTATAGTTATTTGACCAAAGATGGGGGAAGCACTACCGGTCTTGTTAGTGATTCATCGGTTATTCCATCAACTAGTCAAGCAGATCAAGATTTTCTAAAGCTTCTGTTAAAAATTCAGAATGTCAGAATTGATCCTTCTATTTTTTCAAATCCAGTATTTTTGAGTCTTCAGGATGATGGGCTTCCTATTCTTGACCAGCCTGAAGGAAGACCAAACCCATTTGCTCCTATTGGTACTGATTCTGGCATGGTTTCTACTGCAACTTCTTCTAAAAATTAAAAAATGAGTTTTTTAGATATCTTAGTCAAAAGAAAGCTAATCGGCGAAAACGATGTTTCACCCATTGTTGAAGAGTCAAAAAATAGTGGCTTAAGTCTTGATGAGGTCTTAAATCGTCGAGGTATTGCTGAAGCAGATATACTTACGGCCAAAGGTGAGTATATGCAAATCCCTACCAGAGATTTATCTGAGGTTGAAATACCTTACGATATTCTGAAGTATATTCCTGAAGAATCAGCCATGCATTATGAGATTATCCCTCTCGATTTAAAAGACGGGGTACTTGAGGTTGGTATAGTAAATCCAGACAATATCGAGGCACGTGACGCTTTGAACTTCATTAGTTCTAAGTTGAATATGCCGTTTAAGTTTTTCTTGATAAGTGAGACAGACTTTAGTCGTATTGCGGAGACTTACAAAGGTCTCTCCGGTCAGGTGACAAAAGCTCTAAGTGAATTTGAGACAGAAATGTCTGACGAAGAGAAAGAAATTGAAAGAGAGAAGAAGGAAGAAAAAGCTGCAGCCGAAGCTGGCCCAGGACAAGGTCCTCAAGTGGTGGGGGATATAGTTGAAGATGCTCCGGTGACAAAAATTGTGGCCACTATTTTGCGTTACGCTATTGAAGGAGGGGCTTCGGACGTACACATTGAACACATGAAAGATAAGGTAAGAGTTCGATTTCGTGTGGACGGTGTTCTAAATACTAGTTTGATTTTGCCAGTCAAGGTTCATCCAGCAGTGGTGGCCAGAATCAAGGTTCTCTCTAACATGAAACTTGATGAGAAACGAAAGCCTCAGGACGGTCGTTTCAGTGCTCACATTGATGGCCGAAAGATCGACTTCCGTATTTCTACTTTCCCAGCTTATTACGGAGAGAAGATCGTGATGCGAATCTTGGATGAAGAGCGTGGTGTAAAAGATATTGATCAGATTGGTATTACTCCTGAAAATCTAAAATTGATTATGGATGCGATTGATAGACCATACGGAATGATTCTTATTTCTGGCCCTACTGGATCTGGAAAAACAACAACACTGTATTCTATGTTGAAAGAAGTAGACAAAGAAGAAATGAACGTGCTTTCTCTTGAAGATCCTGTGGAGTACAACATTGATGGAATGAGTCAGTCACAGGTTCGACCAGAAATTGGGTACACCTTTGCATCTGGTCTTCGTACAACACTGCGACAAGACCCCGATATTATCATGGTGGGAGAGATTCGAGATAAAGAAACAGCTCAGCTTGCAGTGCAGGCGGCTCTTACAGGTCACTTGGTGTTCTCTACTATTCACACCAACGACTCTATTGGTATCATTCCTCGTCTTATAGACATGGGAGTTGATCCTTACCTTATTGCGCCTACTCTCATTCTTGGTATGGCTCAGAGATTGGTGGGAACGATACCTCCAAGCGGTGGAACCCCTTTGCCTGTAGATGGAAGTCTTAAAATCATGTTTGATAAAGAATTTGAAGATTTACCAGAAGAATATCGAAATAAAATAGCTTTCCCTAAAGAGGTGCTTGGTATCAAGCCAACTCCAGAATATCCAAAGGGTACTCACGGCCGAGCAGCGGTTTTTGAAGCATTTAAAATGGATCGAGAACTAGAAGCTGTAATTCTAAAAGAACCAACTGATATAGCTATTAGGAAATATCTTAGAAATAAAGGCATGTTGACTCTGAAAGAGGATGCTATTTTGAAGGTGTTTAGAGGGGAAGTGCCCGTTGAAGAGATTAATAAATTATAGTACAATTATTATATATGGATACTCCAATTAAGAGAAAAATTTTCATAGTTGATGATGATAAGTTTCTTCTCAGTATGTACTCGATCAAATTCCAAAAGGAAGGATTTGATGTTGTTGTGGCTGTTGATGGTAACGATGCTTTAACAAAACTAAGAGAGGGTTTGGTGCCTGATGTAATAATTTTGGACATTGTTATGCCGGTAATGGATGGGCTAGAGTTACTTCAAAAGATCAGAGATGAGCACTTGGTGCAAGAAAGCGTCATTATTATCCTAAGCAATCAAGGTCAGTCTTCAGATATTGAAAAAGCAAAGCAACTCGGAGTTGAGGGATATATTGTTAAAGCCACCACCATCCCATCTGAGGTATTAGCAGAAGTTAAAAAAGTTTTAGCTCGTCACAATAAATAAAAAAATATGGATTATGCAGCTGAATTAGACGAATTAATTTCGACAGTTATTCGCGAGGGTGGATCAGACCTCCACCTTTCCGAAGGAAGGCATCCTACTATTAGAGTATCTAGCTCTCTCATTCCTTTGGTTAAGAGAGATATCTTAAAACATGAAGATACTAAGGGGTTTTTGGAAATTTTAACAACAAAGGAAAACAATGAACTTTTTTATAAAGAAAAGGAGCTTGATTTTTCTTACAACTATAAAAATCAATTTCGTTTTAGAGGAAATGCTTACTTTCAGCAAGGATACGTCAGTATCGCTTTGCGTTTGATTCCAAAACAAATCAAAACCCTAGAAGAGCTCCATCTACCACAGATTTTAAATAATTTTTGCAGAAAGACTCAGGGTTTCTTTCTTGTCGTTGGTCCGGTAGGGCAGGGTAAGACAACTACCCTTGCATCTATGATTGAACTTATTAATCAAGAGCGTGCGGAACATGTCATCACTATTGAAGATCCAATTGAGTATGTCTATGAACAAAAGAAATCCATTATAGATCAACGAGAGGTGCGCACTGATACGAAAGATTTTAGTACAGCTTTGACTAATGTCTTGCGAGAAGATGTCAATGTGATTCTACTTGGTGAGATGCGTGACCCTGAAACAATGGCTGCGGCCGTGACAGCAGCTGAGACTGGACACCTCGTATTTTCCACACTTCACACAAACAACGCCGCACAAACTATCGATCGCATTATCGACTCATTCCCAGCCGAACAACAAAATCAAATTCGCATTCAGCTAGCCAGCTCATTGATTGGTGTATTTTCTCAGCGTCTTATTCCACGCATATCTGGTGGTCTTATTCCTGTCTGCGAATTATTGTTGGTAAATGATGCTGTAGCGAACCTGATTCGAGAAAAAAGAACTCATGAGATCAATACGGTTATTGAGACTGGTTCTGAAGGGGGAATGATCGATATGAACAGATCAATTGCTGAGTTGGTTCGTCGAGGAGAGATAAGTCTTGAGAATGCCTATTTACATGCATTCAATCCTAAAATCTTAGAGAAACTACTTTAAACTATGTTATTTAATTACAAAGCTATAAGCGATAGTGGGGAAGAGCAATCAGGGTCAGTCGACGCTGTTAATGTTGACGTTGCTATTGCCTCGCTTCAGCGACGTGGTTTGATTATTTCAGCTATCAAGTCAGCGGAAGATTCCAATAGTCTTCTCAGTATGAACATTAAGTGGTTTGATCATGTCACAAACAAGGAAATTGTTATTTTGTCTCGCCAGATGGCTACTTTGTTTGAGGCGCAAGTATCTGCTCTTCGTATTTTTCGATTGTTGGCTGGTGAAGCTGAAAATGCAACCTTACGCACAGTTTTGGCTGCCGTTGCTGATGATATACAGGGAGGCGCGACCATCTCAGATTCTTTAGCTAAACATCCTAAAGTTTTCTCGACCTTCTATGTAAACATGGTGAGGTCTGGAGAAGAATCTGGAAAGTTGGATGAGGTGTTCGTTTACTTGGCTGATTACTTGGATAGAAATTATGCCGTATCATCAAAGGCAAAAAATGCCCTAATCTACCCCGCGTTCGTTGTTTTCACATTTTGTACAGTTATGATTTTGATGCTCACTTTGGTTATTCCAAAGATTAGCGGTATTTTGACTGACGCCGGTCAGCAGGTGCCTGTGTATACCCAGATTGTTATCGATATTTCCAACCTGTTCGTCAATTACGGCATTTTCATGATAATCCTTATTCTTATTGGAGGGATTGTTTTCT
This sequence comes from uncultured bacterium, assembly GCA_903958115.1. Lineage (GTDB taxonomy): Bacteria > Patescibacteriota > Minisyncoccia > Phycocordibacterales > CAWITU01 > CAJBRS01. The sequence continues at coordinate 9,579 of CAJBRS010000108.1, forward strand.
GGCAGTATTTTAAGACTAAGTCAGGTAAAGATTCTATGGCTGGCTTGAAACTCAACCTTCCTTATATTGGGACACTTTATCGCAAACTATACCTTTCTCGTATCGCTGACAACATGAATACAATGATCGTTTCTGGTATTCCTATGGTTAAGGTGATTGAGCTAACAGCCGCCGTTGTGGATAATAGAATTTTTGAAGGAATCATGAATGATGTGCTTGTGTCAGTTAAAGAGGGTAATGCTTTGTCAGAAGCTTTGGGCAAACATAAGGAAATTCCTAGCATATTCGTTCAGATGGCCAGAATTGGTGAGGAGACTGGCCAGCTTGGTCACATTCTTGATACTTTGGCTAAGTTCTATCAGCGTGAAGTGATAAACGCTGTGGATACACTTGTGGACTTGATTGAACCGGTCATGATTGTGCTTCTAGGCCTTGGTGTAGGCTTTCTATTGGCCTCTGTTCTTATTCCGATTTACAACATTTCTAGCTCTATCTAGAATGGCGGTAAGTTTTCCACAGCCCATATTTTCAAAGCTGGTTTTGCTGGTATAATAGCTAGCATAGGTCAAAACAAATTATTTATTAGAAAGTCTTATTAATACATTAAAATTTTAAAAATGAAGAAATCACAAGGTTTTACACTTATCGAGTTGCTCGTCGTGATCGCCATCATCGGTATCTTGGCTTCCGTCGTCTTGGCTTCTCTTAACACCGCACGAAGTAAAGGTTCTGATGCTGCTGTAAAAGGTGCTATGGCAAACTTCCGAGCTCAAGCTGCTCTCTACTACGATTCAAATGGTCAGAGTTATGGTTCCGATATGGCAGCAGGTGTATGTACTGGTGGTACAGGTCTTTTTGCTGATACTGCATCTAAAAACTTTATTACAAACATCAACACAAACGCTGGTTCTGCTGGTGCTTACTGTAATATCAAGCAGGCTTCAAGTAGCTGGGCTATGGTAGCTCCTCTTAAGGGTGGAGGTAACTGGTGTGTTGATAGCAGTGGATACTCCGGAACAACTTCAAGTGCTACAGCTTTTGCGACAGACAATCTTTGTCAGTAATTCGGTTGATTCTCTAGTCTCCGAAAAACCCGCCAACTGGCGGGTTTTTCTTTTGGTGAGTTAGGTGTGATATAATTTAATTGCATGAAAAGTTCTTCTATCAGAAAAAATGGTTTTACATTGATTGAAATTTTAGTAGTTGTCTCTATTATGGGGATACTGCTTTCTATTGTGATGGAAAATATTGGTTCAGCTCAGGCGCGATCTCGTGATCACAAAAGAATCTCTGATATCAAATCTCTTCAGCTAGCTTTGGAGCAATACTACGATGGTAATAATGCTTTTCCGACAGCCGGCAATTTGAGTGTTTTGGCCCCAGCCTACGTTCCATCTATACAGACTGATCCTTCGACAAAAGCACCATATGATTATTCAACTGGTTTAAATAATAATTCTTTCTGTCTTGGCGCACAGCTAGAAATAACTTCTACTACGAGCCTAAGTGATGATGCTGGGTGCTCCACCGGAGTTACTCCAACCAATCCTGCTAATTATTATACTTTGAGAAATCCTTAATCTTTATGATTTTATTTGGCATTTTATTTTTTGTCCTAGGTACTATCATCGGTAGTTTTTTGAATGTGGTAGCTATTAGATACAATACAGGGCGTTCGAATGGGGGACGATCTAGTTGTTATTCTTGCAACAAAGCCCTCTCTTGGTACGAGCTTTTTCCGGTTTTTAGTTTTATTTTTTTGCGAGGAAGATGCCATCACTGCAAGAGTAAAATTTCTTGGCAGTATCCACTTGTGGAGCTTGCGACAGGTATTATTTTCTTAGCTCTTTTTGTGTTCCTAAATACTTCATACTCTGTACTCTTCTCTTCATACTACATACTTTATACTTACTACGCTGTAATTTTCTGCCTCCTCATTATCATCTCTATTTATGATTTTCGTCATAAAATTATTCCTGATAGTTTCTCTTATGCTTTTTCTCTAATTTCTACAATCCATCTGTTTTTTGGAAATACCTCCGGATGGGATTTCTTAGCCGGGCCGATTTTCTTTCTTCCATTTTATCTTATATGGCGTGTTTCTGATGGAAAGTGGATGGGACTTGGCGATGGTAAGCTCGTCTTGGGTATAGGTTGGCTCTTAGGATTGATTGATGGTCTGTCGGCTATTGTTCTAGCTTTTTTGATCGGCGCTACGGTGGCCTTGGGTATTATGGTCTATCAAAAAATAGTTTCTCATTCTCGTCGAGGACTTCATTTCAAAAGTGAAATTCCTTTTGGTCCTTTTTTAATTCTCGGTACAGTACTAATTTTCTTTTTTAGGTGGGATATTATGAGTCTTCACGCTCTTCTTTCTATGATACAATAATTAAGCATGAAATCAGGTTTTACTCTCGTTGAAATGCTCGTTGTGGTGGCCATCTTCACTGTTATCAGTGCTGTGGCCTTGTTTAATCAGACAAAATTTTCGAGTGATATGGTTATTACTAACCTCGCTTTTGAAGTAGCTCTGGAAATGCGCCAAGCACAGACTTATGGTATTGGAGTGCGTGGAACATCTGTAAGCGGATCTAATTTTCAGTATGGATACGGAGTTCATTTTGGTGGCGGCCAAGACAACAAAACTTTCTTGCTATTTGCTGATAGTGGCACAACAAAATATGCATATGATTCTGGAGATACTTTGTTAGACACCTTCCACTTATCCGGAGGCAATACTATTGCTGAGATTTGTGATAACCAATCATCAGCAATGACTACAGGGCCAAACGCTCCATATTGTTATAAGGATTTACCTCTACACTCTTTAGACATTTCTTTTGTTAGACCAAATCCAGAAGCGCATACTATTTTTGACGCTGATACTACTGTTGATGTGGCGCCTGTGTACATTGTGCTCCGGTCAGCTTTAGGGGATAAGTGTAAGACAGTTCAACTTTATTCTACAGGCCAGATTTCTGTTGTTCCTTCTAATACTCCATGCCCATGATGAAAAACAAAGGATTTACATTGGTTGAGATGATTGTGGCTGTCGGGCTTTTTGCTATTGTCATGGTTGTGGCTACAGGAGCCATCTTTAGTATTGTGGGTGCTAATCGTTCAGCTCAATCTCTTAACTCCGCAATTACTAACTTTAGCTTTGCCGCTGAGAGTATGGTGAGAGATATAAGAACAGGACATGGTTATGTTTGTGGTGATAAAATTGTGCCGATTTCTTCTGTTCCGACAGACTGCGCAACTAATTCTACTGTCGATAATTCCGCTATTGCTTTTACGAATGCTGACAATATTCAGGTTAGTTATTTCTTGGATTCAACCACTCATCAGATAATGAGGTTGGTGAATGGTGCGTCTATGCCAATAGCTATTACTGCTCCAGAGGTAGTAATACAATCAATGGATTTCTACGTTGTGGGTGCGGCTGATAGCTCTCCGAAACTTCAACCCAAAGTTTTGCTTATTATAAAAGGTTATGCAGGGACGGGTAAGAGCCAGTCTGGTTTTGATATTCAGACACTTATTTCTCAACGATTACTTAACACACAATGATAAATAAAGTCAGAAAAAATAATAAATCAGGGTTCACAATCATAGAGACGCTTGTTGCTATAAGTGTCTTACTGATTGCTTTGGCTGGGCCACTAACGATCGCCTCTAAGGGTTTGTATTCCTCTTATTATTCTAGAGATGAAGTTACAGCTTTTTATCTGGCCCAAGAGGGGATCGAATATTTTAGAAATTTAAGAGACGCCAATTCACTCGCGGGTCAGTCTTGGGATAATCATTTTTCTGAATGTAGTGGAAAGTGTAGAATTGATGTGACAAACAATAATCCAGCTAATTCTGGTATAACTTCCTGCGCTAGTGACACCAACACTCTTCCAGGTTTTTCTTGCAATAGGCTTAATCTAGATACTAATAATATTTATGATTATTCTACTGGCACAAGTACTAACTTCACGCGGGAAATTACAGTGAAGACAATACCGAATGGTACAAATCCAGTTGTAGAATATCAAATTACTTCTACCGTATCCTGGGTTAGTCCTTTACCTAATCACAGTATTACTTTGTCTGAAGATCTTACAAAATGGCAAAATTAATTATGAAAAAAAGTATGAAGTATAAAGTGTGGAATATGAAGGGCAAGAGAGGCTTCACGGTGCTTTTTGCCGTGCTTATTTCAAGCATTCTTCTTTCAATTGGTATCGCCATTCTTGATCTTACCCTAAAGCAATTTACACTCTCTTCTGTTAGTAAGGATTCACAGATTGCTTTTTATGCCGCTGATACTGGACAGGAATGTGCTATGTATTGGGATCATGTGAATGATCAGACTGGGGCAACTTCTACCAGTAGTTTTGCTACTTCATCAGCATCATCTGTCTCTAATCCTCCTTCTACTATGACTTGTGAGGGATCGCTAATAGACACCACCACGGCTGGAGTGGGTAGCTATCTGGTAGCTGACTCAAATGACGCTACCACAACATTCTGGATCCATTATTCTGGCGGGACATCTGTTTTAACATCACCTTGTGCCAGTGTTGTGATAAGTAAGGTGTCTAACGCAGATGGTTCAATTGCTACAGTTATTCAAACCAAGGGATACAATACCTGTGATCCAACTAACCGTTATCGTACAGAACGTGGTCTAAAAGCCACTTACTAATAATGGTCAAATCTCCGAATATGGTAAAATGGGCTTTATGAAAAGTAGAGCTTCTAAGGAAATAATTGAACGACTGGCCAAATTAAAGGCTTCTATTGAGTATCATCGTTATAACTATCACGTACTTGATAAGCCGGAGATATCAGATGAGGCTCTCGACTCTCTTAAAAATGAGTTAGTAAAAATTGAGACAGAGTACCCAGAGTTAATCACTCCAGATTCGCCGTCTCAACGTGTGGCAGGGACGCCTCTTCCGGAGTTTAAAAAAGTGGCGCATAAGGTGCCGCAGTGGTCTTTCAACGATGCTTTTACTATTGAAGACATAAAAGAGTTCGACGCTCGCACAAAGAGATTTTTAAAAAGTGAAACAGGTAAAGATATTTGGCCGTCATATGTTTGTGAGTTGAAAATTGATGGATTGAAGATCGTTTCGGAGTATAAAAATGGATTGTTGGTTGCTGCAGCTACGCGAGGAGATGGAAAGGTGGGAGAGGATGTGACTATGAATATTCGCACCATTGAATCAGTGCCACTTCGTCTGAATAAAGATGTTGATATTATTGTCGAGGGGGAAGTGTGGTTATCTAAAAGTAATTTTGAAAAATTAAACAAAGAGCAAGAGAGAAAAGGAAAGCCACTTTTTGCCAATCCGAGAAATGTTGCAGCCGGGTCTATTCGTCAGCTTGACCCTTCTATTGTGGCAGAACGAAGACTTGAGACTTTTACATACGATATCGCTTCTTATGGAGAAAAGATGCCAGCAAAACAGGAATTAGAGCTTACTCTTTTAAATGAGCTTGGTTTTAAGGTAAACAAATATTTTGAACCATGCCGTGACATAGATGAGGTTATTTCTTTTTGGCAAAAATGGCAGAAGAAAAAAGACAGTTTAGATTATTTTATTGATGGTGTTGTGGTGAAGGTAAATGAAAAAGAATACCAAGATATTTTGGGATTTACCGGCAAAGCACCTCGCTATGGTATTGCATTTAAATTTCAAGCAGAGCAGGTGACTACTATTGTAGAAGATATCCAGTTGCAGATAGGGCGTACTGGAGTGCTTACTCCTGTGGCTCATCTAAGGCCTGTCTTGGTGGCTGGTTCTACAGTGTCTCGCGCGACACTTCACAATGAAGACGAAATTAAGAGGCTCGATGTTCGTGTTGGTGATACTGTTATTCTGCAAAAGGCTGGAGATGTTATTCCTGATATTGTAAAAGTTTTAACAGAGTTTCGTAGTGGTAAGGAAAAGCCGTATGTTTTTCCGAAAAAAGTATCGGAGTGTGGAGGTGACGGGTCTATAGAAAGAATCCCAGGTCAGGCTGCATATCGCTGTGTCTTTAAAAATTCATTTGCTGTTCAGCGACGACGACTTTATCATTTTGCTTCCAAGCATGCTTTCGATATTGATGGTCTTGGACCTAAAATTGTTGATAAGCTTTTGGACAGTCAGCTTATCTCTAATGCTTCAGATATTTTTTCTTTGAAGGCTGGAGATCTAGCAACTCTTGAAGGGTTTAAGGAAAAATCAGTGACAAATTTGCTTGAGGCTATCGAAAAAGCTCGCGATGTCAGTCTGGCTCGATTTATAATTTCTTTATCAATTCCGCAGGTGGGTGAGGAGACAGCAAATGATTTGGCAGTGCATTTTAAAACTCTCGATAGTCTCCGAGAAGCTTCCGTCGAAGAGATGCAAGCGATTAATGGAGTGGGTGATGTGGTGGCCGAGTCGATTTATTCTTGGTTTAGAGACGGGATTAATAAAGAGGCAGTACAGAAATTATTGAAACAGGTTCGAATCAAGCACGAAGATTCTGTCAGAACAACATCAAAAAAACAAACTCTATCAGGTAAGACTTTTGTTTTGACCGGTACACTTCCGACTCTTGAGAGAGATGAAGCAAAAGAGAAGATCAGGGTTCTTGGAGGAAATGTTTCTAGTTCTGTATCTGCTAAGACTGATTATGTGGTGGCTGGGGAGAGCGCTGGCTCTAAATACGATAAGGCTGTAGAGCTCGGTGTCACTATTCTTGATGAAGATGAATTCTTGAAATTGCTAGAAACAGGCGTATAATTGGCTTATTAATTCTTAATTAAATCGACATGACAGACGAATCACCAAAGACACCATTTACATCAGCCGAACAGCAAGAATTGGCAGACCAGATGGCCCAAGAGGGAATTACTGAGATACAGACTATCGCCGGAAGTCGAGCAGAGGAAGCAGATTTATTCCCAGATGGTACAATTCCTCCTCAAAATGAAATGGGTGCAGACAGAGGAGCTGAAGTAGAAGTAGTAACCGAAGAAGAAAAATAGCATGATCACTGTCGCCGATATTGAAAAACTAAGCCAGTTGGCTCGGATTGATGTTTCTGATGAAGAAAAAGCTTCACTAGCTAAAGAGATTGAGGCTATTTTGTCGTATGTGGCAGAAATTCAGAAAGCATCGGCGGATGCTCCTGTTAAAGAGGATTATCTTAGAAATGTTTTTCGAGGGGATGTTGAAACACACGAGAGTGGTATATTTACTGAAAAGCTTTTGGCAGCATCGCCGGACAGGGAGGGACAGTATTTTAAAGTGAAAAAGATACTCTAATGATTAATACAAAAGAACTGACAATCAAAAAAACTCATGAGGCCTTGAAGAAAGGCGATTTTACTGTTTTGGAATTAGCTGAAACATATCTAAAAAATATTGAAGAAAAAAATAAGGATATCAACGCGTATTTAGAGGTATTCGACGACATCAAAGAACAGGCTGAGATAGCACAAAAAAAGTTCTCTGACGGTACGGCCACAATTTTGACAGGTATTCCTATGGCAGTGAAGGATAATATTCTCATTGATGGTCGTAAGGTTGGTGCGGCCTCAAAAATCTTAAAAAATTATGTTGCTTCGTATGACGCTACCGCTATTTCTAAATTAAAAAAGGAAGGGGTCGTCTTTTTGGGCCGAGCTAATATGGATGAATTTGCTATGGGTGGCTCAACAGAAAATTCTGCCTATGGTCCTACCAAAAATCCCTACGATCTAGAGAGAGTTTCAGGAGGATCTTCAGGAGGATCAGTTGCGGCGGTGGCTATGGAAGGTGCTTTGGTGGCTCTCGGTTCTGATACTGGGGGTTCAGTCCGCCAGCCTTCTAGTTTTTGTGGGACGGTTGGACTCAAGCCTACATATGGAAGAGTATCTCGACACGGCTTGATGGCTATGGGATCTTCACTTGATCAGATCGGGACTATCGGGAAAAATGTTGATGATGCTGAGATTGTTTTTAAAAATATTTTAGGTAAGGATATTTTTGATAGTACTTCACAGGATGCTCCAGAAAATATTTCCACAACAAAACCCAAGAAGATAGGGGTGCCATTCTCTTTTTTGAAACAGGGAGGTATTGATGAATCAGTTCTCTCTAATTTTAATGAGACAGTCGAAAAGCTAAAGAAAGAAGGATATGAAATTGTGGATATTGATTTACCAAACAATCACTATTCTTTGGCGGTGTATTACATCTTGATGCCGGCCGAAGTTTCTTCCAACATGTCACGTTTTGATGGGGTGAAATATGGTGAGCATAAGGATGGGAAAAATCTTTTAGAAGATTATATGTTGACTCGTGGAGAAGGGTTGGGTAAGGAAGTGCGTCGACGTATTATTTTGGGTACATATGTTCTGTCCGCTGGTTATTATGATGCTTATTATCATAAGGCAAATAAAGTGCGCGCTCTGATCGCTGATGATTTTAGAAAGGCTTTTGAAAAAGTCGATGTTATTTTGACTCCCACATCTCCAACACCAGCATTTAAAATAGGAGAGAAAAGTGCAGATCCAATTTCTATGTATCTTGCCGATATATTTACAGTGACAGCGAATCTTGTTGGTACGCCAGCTCTTTCTGTACCATCTGGATTTACTGAGAAGGATGGTAAGAAGTTGCCACTTGGTGTTCAGATCACTGCTCCACATTTTAGAGAAGATGCATTGTTTGATGTTGGTAGAAGTATTGAAGGAAGGGTATAAAATATGAAGTATAGAGGGATGGAATACCCTTCATACTTTATACTAAATACTATATACTTATCACCATATGGCAGACGCTAAAAAAGGTGGTCCTAAAAAAGATTCCAAAAAACCAGCTCCTCCAGCTCCGAGCCCTCACAGAGTTCCTATACTTATTATTATCTGGGTTGTTATTATTTGTTTTTTTGTTAGCTATATTTCCTCTAGACTTGGTTTTGCTTCCGTTTATGATTTTGGTAATGCAATATTACTTTTTGTGGCTAATATTATCGAGCCGCTTAGTTTTATTTCCGTATTTATATCATTAATACTTTTGATGGCGATCATTTATACTTCTTTCTTGATGGGGGAACTTAAAAAGGAAATAAAAGCTAAGCTTGAAAGCGGTAGAGAATCTAGCAAGGAAACTTCTGGCGGTCCAGCTGATGTTGCTATACCAGCTGGTCACGAGAATGAAAAATGGGTCAAGATTAAAAATCATATAGAATCCGGAAATCCAAATGATTGGCGTCTAGCCATTATTGAAGCCGATATTCTCTTAGAAGAGATGTTGGAAAAAATGGGCTATCACGGAAATGGTATTGGAGAGATGTTAAAGACTGTCGAGAAGAGCGATTTCCATACATTAGACGATGCTTGGGAGGCCCATAAGGTGCGAAATAATATTGCTCACCAAGGAAGTGATTTCTCTCTTTCTTCTGCTGAAGCTAAACGCGCTATTGATATGTACCAGAGAGTTTTTGAAGAATTCTTTTACATCTAATAAAGACGAATTTTTTTGCGCTCCTATTCAAACTTATCAAATGTAAAATACGTCATCATCCCGACGGGGATTTTGTAATATTTTTCGATGACAACGCGGGGGTTTTCTAGTACGGCTTTGTTCCAATCCAAGTCGAGCAGAGCAGCAATCTTTCTCAGGTCTTCCTCACTTTGTCCTTCTAGCTCTACATACGTCGGCACGCGTGGCCAAGTATCAATATCTACTACAACATTATTTAACTCAAAGGTGTGGCGTTTCTTTTCTTGATGACGGAAGCTGACAAAACCAAGCCTATTTAACAAGAGCTCTGCTTTGTCTTTATCGCTTACCTCGAATTCTATTTCTTCTGTGTCTCCTATGGCGTGGCTGTTGCGATGTTTGAAAGTGAGTTCGGTTTTGTCGTTTCTGGTTCTAAGTCGAAGTAAGGATTTTCCACCATCTCGCCAAGTGAATTCTTTATCATAGATAATTACTTCTTGTAGTAAATCCTCACCAAGATCTTTAGCCTCGAGATCCCTTAACTTTTTAATCAAGACTTCTTTATCTATTTCTAAAAATCTAACTTCTACTTCTTTATTGTCTGGTGTTGAGGACATTTTTGATCAAATAGAAATAGTTTAAACTCTATTGGATGGTATTTGAGCTAGCATCTGGTTGAGACTGCAGATTTGTTTTTCTTGTGGTTATGAAAGCTGGTATTATTAGGCCGAAGATGGCCCCACCAAAAACTGACAAAATCAAGTTGAATAGTCCTAAGAGTATGTAACCAAAATTGTTAAGCATTTTTTTCTTCGCCAGTAACAATACAAAAATTACAAGGATATATATCATATAAAAACTTACACCAACCCTCCTGCCTATTTCGTAGTTAGTTTCGAAATTATGAATTGTTCCTACAGAATATATAAATACGCCCAGAATAAAACCAAAGGCAAATCCCAAGATTATCCCGAGAAGTAAATACGCTAAATAAAAACCTATGGCCTCCTTCCAATTTCTCTCGTATGAAAAATCACTTAATTTTTTAAACATGTCAATATTATACCATGACCCTTTTTTTTGTGGAGATGTAAAAATTGGCGCGGTCGACCGGACTTGAACCGGCAGCCTCTCCCGTGACAGGGGAGTGCTCTAACCAAATTGAGCTACGACCGCATGTTGCCCTATTGGGCAGTGGCATTACTTTAGCAGATTTTGCGTGGGTCGGCAATTACCTGTTGCAAAACCCTGAAAATGTAGTAGAATCATAAAACTATATAGCGGGGTAGAGAAGTAGTATCTCGCGAAAGGACTGAAGACTCATAACCTCTGGAGTTTTTGGTAAGGATTTTAAAAGAGGCACATAGCGGGGTAGAGAAGTAGTATCTCGGGAGGCTCATAACCTCCAGCCCTAGGTGCAATTCCTAGCCCCGCAACAAGTAGACACAAAAGACATTCGTTAAAAAAGACCGCTCTGGGGCAAGCATGCCCTGCGTCCTAGTCTCTTTTGATGAATGTCTTTTGTTTAAACGGATTTTGTATTATAGTAATGCACGCAAGTATCGAATGTCGGGGTAGCTCAGTTGGTAGAGCACGGGACTCATAAGCCCGGGGTCGTGGGTTCGATCCCCACC
>CAJBRS010000109.1 GCA_903958115.1 uncultured bacterium
AAGTTTCGCGGCCTCTTCCGGGGTCTTCGCCCCGGTGATTTTTTTAAAGACAGCAAGCTTGCTGTCTTCCGGGAACTTTTTTTCGAAAAGGATCTGCTGGGCCCGGGCATTGTGCTTGAAACCGTGCTTACCGCGGGCGAAATAAAGGGCCTTTAGGTCTTTGAAATTCCTCATAGCCACGGCATCGAAGATCTCCGGGTTGGCTTCAAGCCACTGTAAATAGGTCCCGACCTCGGTCTTGAGAGAAGTCGGAAGGGTCTTGTTTAGACCAACTTTTTTCTCGATAATACGGATCTCGGGAACCTTTTTCTTACCCATTTGAAGGGTTTTGCCGGTCTTTTCACGAATTTTGGCAACCTTCCCTTTGATGAAGCCAATGACACGGTTCTTCATCCATACGGCATGTTCCCGGAATAGGGCCAGGCCGACTTCGCGATTATCCGTATAAGGATCCGTGAGGAGCATGGCCGTGAAAAGTTCGTTGTGGTCACGAAGGACTTCACCGGCGCCTTTACGATACCAGGACGCTAAATGGGCGTAGAACAGCGGGTCTTTTTCCCGGAGTTGTTCGTGGACCTCACGAATCTTTTCCGTATCCCGGTGGGGGCAGTTCATAAAGCTGTTGAAGATCTGGACGCGGACGTCATTTTCTAACGCCGGAGCGACAGCGGGTGCAGTTCTAGTTCGAGTAGCCATTTGTTATGTTTTCCTATTCTATTTTATTTAACGAAGCCTGTTGGATTTTAACCAACACCAGCTATTTCGTGTACACTCCATAGCCAGGCCTTCCCTGTCTGGGGGAGCCGAATTTGCATTCTTGCAAGGCTTCTATTTTATTCGCCAAACGTGGTATCAGGACGTACAACGATATTTCCACCATTCTGGAATTCGATGTAATGGTCCTGAAACTCATCGAGCCCGACGTCGTAATGCTGGGCCAAGGCCATCCGGATGTTTTCCTGAGTCAGGGTATTGGCATTGATCTCCATTCCTTCTCGAATTCCCATGCTTTGAAGGCGGTCTGCTGGGAAGAGCTGGTCAAAAGTCAGGTCTTCTTTACGTCCATTATAGACTATGTGGACTCTGCGGTCTGCGGTAGCAATTTGATAACGATCGGCCATGAGTGCCTCCTTGTTATTTATTGTGTCTTAGTATTATACAATCTAATTGGATAATTATACACTAATTTAAAATAAAAAAACCGGCGTTTGATTCTATTCAAGCACCGGCTTTTTTGTAAGTAAATGGGTATCTAAGTTATAGGTGCTGTTCTTTTGATTGCTTAAATGGCAATTGACCTAACCACTGGTCGACTTTCCCCCGAAGGAGAAAATTTGGATTCGAACCAACGATTTGAATGTAAGCACTTAATGTAAAAATACCCATATTTTGGCCCTGTGTTGATTTCTCCAATGTTCTGAACTATTTAAAATTCAGAACATTGGGAATCAGGATTTGTCGTTAGCTTGAGGCTAAGACTTATTCCATGTGGCTGCTCCCACAAATTAATGTGGGCTTTTATGAACATTTTAGTTCAATAGACTGCCGCCCCAGTCTGAGCTTATTAAAAAGATTGTTCGAGTTTAACATGCTTGGTGCCGGGCGCAATTAGGCCCGGCGTTATGATTTCGAATCATGTAAGCCTGTTGAGTGAGAACAATCTCTATTATCGGATAGACGCAATGCTATTTTTTATTTCCCCCGGAGTTGAACCGTTAGAACCTTATTCTAATGCTCTGCCATTGAGCTAGATAAAAATGTAAGCAACAATAGTAAGCGTCTACTTGTATTTTAAAAGAACTTTAATTTCTATAAAAAACAGACGCAAGTCGTAAAGGCTAAATTGGACGAAATAACGGAGTTTGAATCCGTAACCTCAAGCTTAATAGGCTTGTGCTCAACCAATTGAGCTATATTTCAATGTAAGCCATTAACATAAGCGTCTGCTTTAATAAATATAATACCTCAGGAGATCAGTGTCAAGTCTTTTTTAAATTATTTTTTATTCTTTTTATATGCCCCGCCGATAATAATTTTTTGACACAAAGCATACAGATTTTTTTCAATCTGGCTTGGTTCGTATTTCTCCAATTCATTGAGGGCGTCGACGATATCTTTCAGGCCCTCATCGGACTTGGCCCTACCGATCCATTTACTGAGCTCCTCGATATCACCTTGAGTTAGTGCCTCTACAG
>CAJBRS010000110.1 GCA_903958115.1 uncultured bacterium
CCCGACAAAGAGACTAAGACTTGGGCAAGCGCCCCGGAGCGGTCTATTTGTCGGGATGTTTCTTGTGCATTACTTACTGTAACTTACAAATCTCTTGCAGATGTTTATGTATATCAATAAAATTAGAAAGCTCCTTATCCGTTAATTTTGACAAAATAGGTTTTAAATTAACCATCATTTTTGCTTGACCATCTTTAAGAAACTTTTTCCCTGCTGGCAAAATAACCAAACGGACACTACGACCATCCTTCACCTCTTTATTTTTCTTAACAAAATTTTGTTTAACTAAATTATTAACCATAGAAGTGGCAGAAGGTCTGGCGATCTTTAAAAAACTACTAAGTTCACCTAGAGTCGGATTGTTTTCTTCGACAAAACCAAGAGCATGAAGCTGAAGCCAGGAAAGATGATCGAATCTCCCTCGGCAATCACTAACACGCTTACGAATAAGACGAGAATTCTCAAAAAAAAGATTAACTAAAATTTCTATTTTATTTGTCTTCATTTTTTTAAATATTACTCTACAATAATATGCGTTTCTGTGTCTTCTTTTTCGACTCTAAGAAATAGCGCAACAAAAGCTCCGATAAAAACCAATAAGGACGAGACTACGAACACGTAGTTGTAAGCCGCTATTTCTGCTTTCAAAATAATCAACTGAGAGGCTTTAGCGATACCAGAAGGACTTAGATCCTTTATGATACTTCTAGCAGCAATAACCAGAACATTGGTCTTTATACGATTACTTAGAATCGTAGAGAAAATAGCAATACCAAAGGCTCCGGCAATATTTCTAGCAATGGCCAAAACGGAAGACGCCATACCAATCTCCTCCTTAGGCACCACAGAAGCTATAACATTAGTACGCTGGGCCATACCGAAGCCCATACCAAAGGCCATAATCGAAATCGGTATCATTATATCAAGCGCGGTTGAACGTGGATCTAGGTGAGCAAAAAGAAGAATACCGATAGCGGCAACGAAGGTTGAAGCCGCGATAACATACTGGGGTTTAACTCTACCAGTCAAAGCACCTCCGATAGGTGCAGCCATCATTAAAGCAGCTGCCATCGGCATGAATAAATAGCCACTCTGGGTTGCACTATAACCCAAGAAAGTCTGCGCGAAAATTGGAATAAGAAAAAGACTACCCATCATTCCCATAAACACAACGAAGTTATTGCCTAACGTGTTGACGAAGGCGCTATTTTTAAAGAATTTAAAATCAACAATCGGTTCCTCATGGTCTCTCTCAATAAAATAAAACCACAAAGCAAAAACTATGGTCGTAAAGTAACAAATTATACTTGGAAGAGACAGCCACCCCCAATCAGATCCCTGGTCTAACACCAATACCAAACCAGACAAAGCAGACCCCAAAGTAATCGCACCCCACCAATCAAATTTAACTGTAGGTCGATCAGAAACAGATTCATGAATATAAGCCAGGGCCATCAGTAATCCAATTATCCCTACTGGGAGATTAACCAAAAAAACAGAACGCCAGCCAAAATTATCGATCAGTGGCCCTCCAATCAATGGACCAAAAACAGAGGCTGCGGCAAAAGACGACGACCAAATACCAAGAGCCTGAGCCCTCTCCCTACCCTCCCTGAAGGTCACCGCGAGAATGGCCATAGCTGTCGGATAATCAGCCGAACCTGCAATAGCCTGAATAACTCTGAAGATAATCATTGATGGCAAATTCCAAGCGAGACCAGCTAAGACAGAACCAAAAATAAAAATACTAAATCCTAAGATATAGACTTTCTTTCGGCCGATAGTGTCCCCGAGCTTTCCCCAAATCGGCACGAACACAGCATTAGCCAAAATGTATGCCGTAGCAATCCAACCTGCCGCCCCGACAGTAATACCGAAATCATTGATAATTTTTGGTAAAGCAAGATTAACAATCGTCTGATCAAGACGACCCAAGAATGTGCCGATGATAACGGTCAGCAGGATGAGCCACTTCATCCCACTCCATTCTGTGTTCTCTTTCTCTTTCATAGATAATTATTTAGTGTATACCCACATTCGCGCTGACATTCCATTCTTCAACAGATTGTATTGATTTATATCAAAACGAGCTTTGATAAAAAACTGTCTCACTTCTCTCTTGTCAGAGATGTTAAAGACAATTCCAGACTGTGCGGAGGTTGGACTAATTTCATCAACAACACCAGAAAACTGTTTACCGCCAAAAGCATCCACTGTAAATGTTACTGAGTTACCAACACGAATATCACTTAATCCTTTATCTTCATCAACTTTCCCAACGACACGAAGTTCTGTAGGGTCAATCATTGTTACTACAGCTTGACCGGAGTTAATTTGCTCACCAATATTATTTTCAACATTAATTACTTCGCCGGCCACCTTTGATTTTATAAGCTCTGTACCAACTCGAGCCACAGGAACATTTGCTAAAACTTCATCTCCCTCATGAACATAGACCTCTTCCAGAGTACCTGGAACAGTTGGAGCCAGAGCGATCGAAGGAGCTTCTATATCTGAATTCTCAATAAATATTTGATTGCTAGTAAGCCTCCAATAGATCAATCCTCCGGCAACGGCAACAATAGCAAGGGCGATTAATCCGGTAGTAATCCATAATCCTTTTTCAAACTTTTTCACTTCTTTGACCAACTCCTCTTCTTCTTTAATTAATTTTTTAATTTCTTTTTCTTGTGTGTTCATATTTTTTATTTAATACTGGAAATACCAAAAGCTGCCACCTTATCACCATCCTGTAACCCGGAAACTATTTGCGTATTACCATTAGCATCAGTTATTCCTACCTGTACTTTTGTTAAATCATTTGTTTTACCATTTGATTTTAGGACGTAAGTATCACTACCCTCCGTAATGATGGCACTAGATGGAACAATTAAAGCCGAGGTAGAACTTCCTGCACTTATAACAGCATTTGCCGTCATGCCAGCCTTAATTCGACTATCATCAGTCTTAAATTCTAAGACTGTCTTATAATCAGAAATACCATTCTGAATAGTAGCAGCTGGATCAACACTCACCACAGTAGTATCAAAGCTAGAGCTATTCTGATAGGCATCAAGAGTCACAACTGCAGTATCTCCTATTTTTACTTTCGCGATATCAGCCTCAGAAAGATATATTTCAATCTGAAATTTTGAGCTTGAGTTCATTGATACAATAGGCACACCAGGAGAAGCTATTTCCCCAACATGAGCATTCTGCTTCGTCACAATTCCATCAATCGGTGCACGAATTACGGTTTGTCCAAGTTGTGCAGCAAAAAGATTCCTGTTAGCTAAAGCGGCTTCTACTTGAGCTTTCTGTGCATTGATATCATTTTGAGTTGGTCCATTTTGATCAAGCGCAAGCTGATCTTTAGATTTAAGATATGTTGTAACTGCTGATTGTTCCTGATTAAAAGAAGAGATTAAGGCCGACTGTGCTCCAGAAACGCCAGATCTTCCGAGAGAAATATTTGCCTGAATAGCAGATATGGCCGTGGACGAAAGTGCTGGATTATTTGAAGTATTCAGAGAATTTGCAGCAGATCCTATTTCACTCATAAAACCAGAGATTTTCTGAATAGCATTTTCAGCTTCGGTCACAGCGTTATTAAGACTATCCGTTCCAGCATCCAAAGAAATATTACCTATATCATTCTGCCAAGACTGCAACACCAAGTCCATTTGCACTCGATCATTTTGAATTTTATCAACTAAAGACTGATCACTTAAAGTGATATTAAGACGAGGATTCGATGTTCTTCCATTTGAAATTATGGCATCAGCTTTTACTCTAACAGCATCATCTGATTGATTATATGCATTTTGTATAGCCGCTAAAACAGCATTTTCTGAACCAGATAAATTGGCAGCCGCACCACTTAGAGACGCCTGATCGATAGAAAGAGTCTCTGGTCTAGTACCGGCCGTCAAAGAATCAAGCTTTGCTTGCTGTGTTTTATATGCCGCGTCAGCTTGTTCATATTGAGCCTGAATATCAGCACTTTCTATAGAAGCCAAAAGTTGTCCAGCGTATACAGAGTCCCCAGCTGAAACGGGAGCACTAGAGATCCTTCCACCTCTCACAAAAGCAAGATCTATAGAAGTAGCCGCCTTCACTTCGCCGGAGGCCTTCACTGACTCCGTAATATCTTGGTGCTTAACAATCGCAAACTGCGATTGTGGTTTAGTGGATGTCATCACAAAAACGATTATAACGACAACAACTGCCACAGCTCCAACGAGACTAATAATATGCTTTGGTTCTTTTAAGATTTTTTTCATATTTAATATAATAAATAATATAGTTAGGTACGCTAACTATATCAAACAACAGAACACTACACAATATACAAAACACCCTTTTAAAGAGACCGCTCCGGGGCGCTTGCCCAAGTCTTAGTCTCTTTTAAAAGGGTGTTTTGTATATTGTGTAGTGTTCCCTAGTTTGTCATAGATGGGCGTATCTGAATAGAATTAGCCGTGATACTTCCATCTGAATTAGTAGAACCCATGACGACTACATTAACTCCTGAAGATAGATCCGAAGATGATCCCGCTGTTGTTTTCATAACAGTAGTGGAGGCAGAAACAAAAACAATTTTGGAACTACCATCTTTAAGAGAGACGGTCAAGGAATTACCACTATTACTTATGATACTTCCTGAAGTTCCACCACCAAAGCCACCAGCTCCCCTACCAGCAAAATTACCTCTAGCTATTGGATTAGCCGGAACATTACTTGAAGCATGAGAACTACCAACAAAGTAACCAATACCACCAGCCACAACAACTGAAATAACAACTGCAATAATTATATTTTTCATATTTTTATTTTTAGTATGGAGTATAATGTCTTCTCTTCATACTCCATACACTCTTCTAATAATTACTCGTACCTCAATGCCTCAATCGGATTGAGACTAGAAGCACGACGCGCTGGATAATATCCAAACACTATTCCAATTACCGCGGAAACACCGACGGCAAGTAAAATTGAAGAAAAAGAAATCGAAGCGGCAATATTAAAAAATATGCCAACCAAAAAGGCCAAAGACCATCCCAGGATAATCCCCGCAATACCACCAATACCTGTCAACATAATTGCTTCAAGTAAAAACTGAGTATTAATATCTTTCTTTTTAGCACCGATAGCTTTTCTAAGACCTATTTCTCTAGTTCGCTCCGTGACAGTCGTCAACATCATATTCATAATTCCTATTCCACCGACAAGCAAAGATATTCCTGCTACTGCACCCAGCAAAATAGTGAATGTGCTTGTAACACTTGAAGCGGCCGACACTATATCGGACTGATTTTGAACATTAAAATCAGCATTGGCTGAATTACTAATCTTATGTCTCGACAAGAGCAAAGTAGTAACAGCCGTCTGCAGATCAGTCATAGACTGTTGATCAGTCGCCTCTATACTTATAGTACTTAAGTATTGATTACCCGCTAAAAATCTCTCCATAACATTTAGGGGAATTATAATTCTATCGTCTTGATTACCAAACCCTGATCCTCCCTTACTAGCCAAAACACCAATCACTGTAAAATCAATGTTATTTATTTTAATCGTTTGACCAATTACATCTGTATTAGTACCAAACAAATCTGATTCAGTCGTAGAACCAATCACGGCCACTTTCTGCAAACCTGAATTTTCACTATCTGTAATATAAGAACCAACAGACACAGCATCATTACGAACTTCGGCATAAGAAGGCACAGTACCAACAACAGAAGTATTAGTATTTGTTCCCTTTGCTGTGACTTGAAATCTCTTGGTAATATCTGGAGCAACAGCTTTAGCTAGACTGATCTGAGATGCAATTGCGTCGGAATCGGCTTGAGTAAGAGTCTGTGAAGATCCTCTTCCGGCGCTTGGTCCTCCAAAACTTCTTTGAGCGCCTGGTTGAACCATAACAAGATTTGAACCAATCGCTTGTATACTCGACTGGATAGAATTCTGTGCCCCTTGCCCGATAGCAACCAAAGCAATCACAGAGCCTATACCAATAACAATACCCAATATTGTCAGGCCTGATCTGACCCTATTACTAGAAATAGCCGTGTATGTTTCGTGAAATAGATCTTTTACTTTCATGTGTGTTTTATTATTCTTTTAGCATGATTTTTCTTATCAGAAATTATCTCACCATCTTTGATATGTATAATCCTATCAGCATGCTCTGCCACATCAGGTTCGTGAGTAATTAAAACAATCGTCCCCCCCTGCTCTTCATTTATTTTTTGAAATGTACCGAGCACAATTTCGCCAGTTTTTGTGTCTAGATTACCAGTCGGTTCATCTGCCAAAATCAAAGAAGGATTATTGACCAGCGCTCGAGCAATAGCCACACGTTGAATCTGTCCTCCAGAAAGTTGATTAGATAAATGATCAAAATGAGACTCTTCAAGACCAGCATTTCTCAAGGCCTTGCGCGCTAGAATATCTCGCTCTTTTTCATCCATTTCTGCATAAACCAAAGGCAACATAGTATTCCTAAGGACAGTTGCTCTTGGTAGAAGGTTGAATGATTGAAAAACAAAACCTATTTTATCTTTTCTTATATCCGCCAACTCATCGTCTGTTAAAGTAGAAACATCATGACCATCGAGAAAATATTTTCCGGAAGTCGGAGTATCAAGCGCTCCTAGAATA
>CAJBRS010000111.1 GCA_903958115.1 uncultured bacterium
AACAAAAAAGTTGTTTAAAGAACGATGACGACTATGCTCCAGAACACCAATATTTTTGAGCTGATCGTTAATGGTTTCAATAATGCTGCGTTTTTTTAATATCAACTTATCGAAAACAGTCATCATTTTCTTGGCTCTATATGAAATTGTGTGGGTAGTGTATTCTATATGTTATGAATAGCGAATCTTTATTTACGTTAGCCTTAGGGCTTAATTCACCGTGGGAAGTGCTTAAAGTCGAATTGGTAGCACTACCTGAAAATGCCAAAGAACTCCATATAGAAATTGGGTTTCAAAAAGGTGCTAAATTTCCCGATGAAACCGGAACGCCCTGCGGTGTCTATGACACTGTGAAAAGGGAATGGCGTCATCTGAACTTTTTCGAGCATACCTGCTATATTCACTGCGATGTTCCTAGGATACGAACGAAAGCTGGAAAAGTAATACAGCCTCCCGTGCCTTGGGCAAGGCCAGGTAGTGGTTTTACCTTATTGTTTGAAGCTTTCGCGATGTATTTGGTAGAACGAGAAATGCCAGTCAAAAGAGCAGCGGAAACGTTGAAAGTGTATCCACAAAGGCTATGGAATGTCTTTGATTATTGGGTGTCGTTAGCGAGAGAAAAAGATGATCCGTCAACGATAACAAAATTAGGGATAGATGAAACTTCAAGTAAAAAAGGGCATAACTACGTTACGATAGGTGTTGATATGGATAGTAAACGCGTGATTCATGCTGTTGAAGGAAAAGGTAAGGCAGCGGTGGCCAGTATTAAGGAAAGATTGATTGACAAAAAGGTAAAGCCGGAACAAATCGTTCAAGCCAGCATGGATTTATCGCCTGCTTTCATCTCTGGAGTAACAGAATGCTTTCCCAAGGCAGAAATCACATTTGATCGGTTTCATGTCGTCAAATTATTGAATGAGGCGATGAATAAACTCAGGATACTGGAACAAAAAGAACATGCTTTATTAAAAGGTCAGAAATACACTTTCTTAAAAAACCCAGAGAATCTTACAGAAAAACAAAAACTTAAGCTGAATGAGTCGATAAGTTTATATCCAGCCTTAGGAAATGCTTATCGTTTAAAAGTGCTGTTTAATGATTTATGGGATATGCCAAATAAGCAAGTGGCGCATGAATTCATGATCAATTGGTGTGCAGAAGTTAGACATTATAAAATTGGACCCTTTATAGAGTTCACGCAAACCTTATTAGGGCATTGGTACGGTATTCTGAGCTATTTTGAGTCTCACCTTACTAACGGTTTATTAGAAGGTATCAATCATAAAATTCAACTGGCAAAAAGACGCGCGAGGGGCTACCGGAACACTAGTAACTATATTAATATGATTTACTTTTTATGCGGCAAGATGAAATTTGATTACCCACACAAATTCACATAGAGCCAATAAAATATCCATCTTTTTGAAAATTTAAATTACTTTGACAATTTTCAAATGATTGGCAAAGATGGGTAAGAGGAATTTGTAAAAATTCAATATCGTTCTCTTCTGAAAAAGCTATTAGTGAATTATATTTCTCAGGCGATACCAGCAAAAATGATGCATTATCTTGAAAAGTTTCAAGTAAAGAAGCGTAAATTGTATTTAAATATTCTGATATATAATTGTTTTCTGTAAGTATTAGTACTTTTACAGGCTTTTCATTTCCTAATGCCTTTGATACTCTTTCTATTTGTTTTCTAAAATCACCACTATAATATTTTATCCATGTTTTCTTGT
>CAJBRS010000112.1 GCA_903958115.1 uncultured bacterium
AGAGAATCCCCTTCTCAACGCACACAAACAAAGGGCGTCGCAAAATTGCGACGCCCTGTTTTATTATTTTTTTTAATTTCTATCAAGATTCAATTCCTTTTCTGCACGCTCAGCAATTTCAATAAGAGTAGTAACCTCATCTGAACCAAATTTTCTTGGCTTAGTATCCTTTATACAAAATACACCGATTGGTTGGTTTGTCTTTTTATCAAAAAGGGCTACACCTGCGTAAAACCTTACAAATGGAGCGCCGACGACTGACGGATTATCGGCAAAACGAGGATCTTCCAAAGTGTCTTCGACAACAAAAATATTTCGAGCCAATAAAGCGTGACCACAAAAAGACACATCCCTATCCCCCTCTTTTTTATCGAAACCAACACATGATTTAAACCACTCTCTACCTGAATCAAGAATGCTAACCATCGACATTGGAACTTTTAATTTTTCCACAGCCTCTCTTGTAAGCACATCAAATCGTGGTTCTGGATTAGTATCTAAAATAGCCAACCGATGAACAGACTCTAATCTTTTGTCTTCATCTTGTGGTATTGGAGCTAACTGCATATATTAAAATTATATAATGAATTTTATAAAATTACTAGTGACAAAAAGAAAGCCCTCTTCTGCTAGAAAAAAGAGGGCGCTCATATCAAGACGACAATCCTGTTAAATTTTCTGACCCTGAGTATCGGCGCTCCCATGCTCCTTGAGATAATAATCACGTGCGCCACCATTTGAAGCGTAGTAGACAATGAGTTCGTTATCATCCACAGGCTCTCTACCTTCGTTAAGTCGAAAGTAGTAACGATTTGTATCACTTAAGGCTTCCTCACGTTGCCTCGCCGCCCTTATCCAAAAGCTTCGGCATTTAACAACGTCGCAAGCTCTTTCAAACTGAGGACAAAAGTGCATACCAAAGACCTCCTTTCTTAGTTACGCTATATATTCTGCCACGATAATAAAAAAAGTAAAGGTGGTGTAGGTGGATATCTTTTTTAGTATTTATTTCATCAAACCCTCCAATACTCCACCAGGAGTAACTTTCGGAATCAGGGTTGCTCCAACAGAAGGCTTCGCCGACATAGGCTCACCTGGCTTACGCTCTACGAAGTTTACATGAAGCTCCTTTGCACTAGTATTAATCTCTAACGTCTGTGGAGCAATCCTATCACCAATCAAAAATGCATTCGTATTTTTATACCCATCGAGATTTTTTAAGGCTACAACTACATAGTAGAAAGTTCCACTACCGCCGCCATCTTGAGTGACGATGAAAGCAACGTCATCTAGACCATCCCCATTCAAATCACCATTCGTCTCATTACCAAAATAACGAGTTGTGACTTTCGAAGCAGACCCCGGAGCCACAGATATTTCAGAAACGCCGTTCACCAAATTTACTGTACTACCATCTATCTCGAAGGATGTATTTTTACCATCAAAGGCGATCGGTGTTTGATTATGATTTTTATTTTGATTAGGTATTTTATTAACTGACAAAACACCAATAATCAAAATTAGAGTAACAATACTAAGAGCAATAATTATTTTTTTATTCATATACAAATGATACCGGAAGAATAACGCCTTAGCTAGCAAAAAAATAAGGCCCTGCGACAGCTTTGTCGCAGGGCTTTTTCGGAGTTTTTGATCCTTTATCTCCGTTTGATCAAATACTCAGCAATTTGAATAGCGTTGAGGGCAGCACCCTTCCAAATGTTGTCGCCAGAGCACCACAGAGCGAGACCATTTTCAACACTCTGATCTTTTCGGATACGTCCGACGAGAACATCTTCGATGCCAGATGCATTTATCGGCATTGGATATTGGTCTGCCATTACATCGTCGACCACCCTCACCCCAGGAGCTCCGTGTAAAATTTTACGAGCTTCCTGTGGAAAAATCGGATTTTCGAATTCGACGTTCAGAGAAATGCTGTGAGCATTTAAGACCGGCACTCGAACACAGGTATTAGAAATCCTAATCGAGTAATCGCCAAGAATTTTATGAATCTCGCGACGCATTTTGATCTCTTCAGTGCTTTCGCCATTATGGTCCACAAACGAACCAACAGCTGGAATCACATTGAAGAGAATCTGATGAGGATAAACGCTGGACGATACTTCCTCTGTCCGACTCCAGCTCTTCGTCTGTTGAGCTAGCTCACTGACAGCTTTTGCACCAGTACCAGACACAGCCTGATAGGTGCTCGCAATAATTCTCCTAATCTTGTTTTTAGAATAAAGAGGAGCAAGAGCCATTAAAGCGATAATGGTACTACAGTTTGGGTTAGCGATTAGCCCAGGGTACTGACCAATAACCCCGGGATTTATCTCTGGTATAACCAAAGGTACCCAGGACTCCATACGATAGTCATCTCCATTGTCGATGACTGTACATCCGCCCATTGCCGCAGCCATACCAAATTCTTTTGAAGCCCCCTTGTCTCCTTCTGTCCCGGCAAAGAAAGCAAAATCCATACCTTCAAAAGAAGCCCCTGTTGTGACTTCAACCGGGTAATCTTGCCCGTCGATAGTCTCGATCCTTTGGTGCTTCGCGAGGATCTTGAGCGATTTTATTGGGAAATTACGCCGAAGGAGAAGTCGGACCATCTCGGTCCCAACAACCCCAATACCAACCACACCGACATTATATTTTTTCATCTGAATGACCTTTCTGTTTTTGTTTGCTATTGAATCTACAACCTATCCAAATGGTAGTCAAATGCTATAATTTCAATTGAAACGTCTGTTAAGTTAAACAAGGAGATCTAATATGAAATTACCAGAATTGGTCATTAAAAATTTTCGTCTGCGAAACTGCATCGTTCAAGGTGGAATGGGAGTCGGAGTATCAAGATGGAAACTTGCTGGAGCAGTGTCTGAAGAAGGAGGACTCGGGACAATATCGAGTGCCGCCCTTCGGAGCATTATCTCCAAACAAGAAGGAAAAAATGTGGACACCTACACCGCAGTGCGTATGGAAATAGAAAAAGCAAGAAGCTTGAGCAATGGTGGTTCAATCGCGATCAACGTAATGTGTGCACTAGTTGGTGATTATGATTCCACAATTCGTGCGTCAATCGACGAACACGTTGACGCGATAATTTCCGGAGCTGGACTACCAATGGGATTACCAGGTATCCAAGCACCTGGGAACACGGCACTCATACCGATTGTTTCTTCTGCTCGAGCACTGGAGCTCATCATCAAAAGATGGGAAAGACTCAAATATCGTCCAGATGCAGTAGTCCTAGAAGGACCACTTGCCGGGGGACATCTTGGATTCAAAATGGATGAGGTGGAAAATCCTGATTTTTCCCTGGAAAAACTTTTGCCATCTGTTTTAGAGGTGGCAGATAAAAATGGTGGCTTCCCCATCGTTGTTGCTGGTGGAATCTATACCCACGAAGACATCATCAAATTCCTAAGCATGGGAGCAAGTGGTGTGCAGATGGGAACTCGTTTCTTGGCGACCGAAGAAAGTTCGGCCACAGAAGCATACAAGCAAGCGGTGGTTTCTGCTGAGATGGACGACATAACAGTCGTCTCATACCCCAATAGTTCCCCTGCTTCGCCTTGCGGACTCCCCTTCAGGATTCTCAAGAATTCCCCTGCCTACAATGCCAATCGTACACCAAAATGTACGAGAGGATATGTTCTACAAAGAGGAAGTGATGGAAAACTTTCTACTTGCAGAGCGATGCCTGGGAATCCAGACAGTGAAAAGTTCCTTTGCATTTGTAATGTACTTCTAGCTTCGGCTGGGTATGCTCCAGACGAACCAGAAGGTTACACCGTGGGAACAAACGCCTACCGTGTAAAAGAGATCCTCCCCGTGTCGAAACTCATGACAGAATTACGCGGAGAATGAAAACTCAATACAAAAGACCGTTGCTTCTACATTTTCAAAATGTTTGAAGCAACGGTCTTTTTATTTAAAAGGACCAATATCTAAATTATTGTGATAGAATATTCCCATATGTCTAATACAAAAAAGGGTTGGAACGCCTCTAAGGCTTTAAAAAGAACTTCTGATGCTAACAAGAAAACTATCAAGATAAAAGTGAAAGAAGCTAAGGAGCGTCAAAAAAAATCTATAAAAGAAAGTTACAAATAAAAAGAAGACCACCGAATAAATTCGGTGGTCTTTTTTTATTCCCCTCCCACAGTCTCAAATAATTAGTTTGATGTGTGGAAAGTTGAAGGCCATGAAATACTCTCGTTACCATTCTGATCAATTGAATCAACTAGGTAATAATAAGTAGTATTAGGCTGCAAGTTCTGAATGGAAACATTCTGTGTAGTACGCAAGTTTGAATCTGTCATAACTGTATAGCCACTAACAGTCGCTACAGTTGTATTTGTCCCCTCTACTAGATCAAGAGGAACTGAACTGTAATAAACTACACCTCTCGCATTTTTATTAGTTGACCAGTTTACAGTAGCATTATTACTATTTACGTTCACATTCACATTATAGATAATAGGATCTTTAGTTGTTGCCCCAACAAGCCCATTAATCATCTGGTTATTGATAACCGGCAATGTTAATGGCCCAACACGCCCAACAGCGTCAAGACCATTTCTGGTCTGAAAATTTGAAACAGCAGATGAAGTCATTCCCCCAAAGTAGCCCGTCACTAATCCTTGAGGATAAAGTGCAACATCTTGAGCTAGAAATGTCTGCAACGAAGATACGTCCGTCCCTCTTGAACCAACATCTAACTGACGATTAAGAGTTGCGGCAAGAGTAAGAGCTGGAAGAGCTACCATAGCGACCCCGGTCAAAGCCAAACCTATTTTAAAAGAATTTATTTTCATATTTTTATTTTATATTTTTATTAATTATGTAGTATTTGGTATTAAAAGATTCGACCTTGTATATTTTTACCCCCTACTTATTACTACTGCCGTCTCTTAAATCAAAATATTACAAAAAAGAAATATCCGTCTTATTTCTGTAATAAGAGTATACTGAGGTATTGGCTCAGACTATGAGTATATCTAGACAATTAAGCCCATTTTGTAATGTAACTGTAATATTAGCTCTTTGGCACGGCTTAACCATATAGACATCAATATTTATTATGACTCCAAAACAAAAAATACAACGACGGGAAATGCTGACCAACGCCCACAATGATTATGAAAAAGGTCTTAACCTACACGCCTTTTTTAAAGTAAGTGACCATGCCATAGGCGAAGACCTGGTACAAGACACCTTTATGAAAACATGGAAATACCTAGTAAAAGGAGGAGAAATAGACACAATGAAAGCTTTCCTTTACCACGTACTCAATAATCTAATTATAGACCAATACCGAAAACGAAAAACGACCTCTCTCGACGCGCTACTAGAGAAAGGATTCGATCTAAGCACGGGTGATGGAGAGAGTCTTTTTGATGTCTTAGATGGAAAAGCTGCAATAATTTCCATTCAAAGATTGCCATTAATTTATCAAAAAGTAATTCGCATGCGATACGTACAACACCTATCTCTGGAGGAGATGGCTCTTATTACGGGACAGACAAAAAATGTCATGTCTGTTCAAGTACATCGCGGACTAGCTAAGCTTAAAGTTTTACACGAAACAAGACACTAATCTTCCAAAAAGTGATTTATATCTTTTATAATTTCATCGAGCCGATGATTACTTTTGATATAGTATTTACTCACTCCCATTTCAGTATATGATTTTATTGTCTCCACTCCTTCGGAGTTTGAGACTACAAATATAGGTATTTTCTTCCATCGTCCACCATTTTTCCTTATTTTTTTTAGGAAATCGAGACCGTTTTCTTTCCCCACCAAATTATGATCAAGCCAAATCGCATCAATTTTTTCTAAACCTTCAAGATAATCAAGGGCTTGTTTAATACTAACAGCGGCAATAACCCCTAAACCTTTTTTCTCAAGACCCGCATTAAATACCTGATCTACACTACGCGCAGAGATGACACCGAAACCGTTTTTTTCGAGTCTAGAATTTACCACCTCAAGTAGTGGCCGTTCATCTTCTATTACTAAAATTGTTTTCTTTTTTGTATTTTTTGTCATTTTTCTATTTTTCTGGATTATCTAGAAAGTCAGCTATCTCAGTGACTATCTCGTCAAGTCGATGATCTGCTTTAACACAGTATTTACTGACTCCCAACCGTAAATAAGATCTGACATTATTATTACTAGCAGTATTGGAGACAATAAAGACTGGAAGTTTTTTCCATTTACTATCAGGACTTTTTAGCATTGCGACAAAATCGAGTCCAGTCTTATCACCAGGCAAATAATGATCGAGCCAAATTGCTTCAATATTATTGATCTCTTCTAAATAACGTGCGGCTTGCTCGACAGTGCGCGCTGTAATAACATCAAATCCATTTTTCTCTAGCTTTGTCTCAATGGCCTGCACCAAAGGTCTTTCATCCTCAACAACCAATATGGTTCTATTTTTAGTTTTGCTTTTCATAATATATTGACTATAACACGCTAATTACTTCCTTGTTTCTCTAAGTGGTAAGACTACAAAAAATGTGGACCCTTTATTCTCATCCGATTCAAACCAAATTTTTCCTTTTGCCTGTTCGACAATGGACTTAGCGATATACAGACCTAGACCTGTACCTTCGGTATCCTTTCCTATCACATTGTCCGCCCGAAACAACTTCGTAAAAATTTTATTATGTTGATTTTTGGGTATGCCATAGCCAGTGTCAGAGATTTTTAAAATTACGTTCTTTTTGTTGTCTAAAAAAAGTGAGACCTCTACCCTGCCTTTATCTGGGGTATATTTTATGGCATTAGATAATAGATTTTGTATTACCATGCGTAAGAGCTTGGGGTCTGCCTGCATAAGGGGAATATTATCTTCAAATGAAGACAGAAAGGTTATTTTTTTATCATCAATCTGTGGTTTCTGTTCTTCAACCACACTCCGAACAAGCCTGACTATATTGGTCGACTTCAACTCCACAATAAATGTCCCCATCTCGATACGAGAAACATCAAGAAGAGTATTCACTAGCTCAACCATCCTCTGATTGCCTCTGTAAATTTCTTCAAGATATTTTTTTTGATTTGATGTTACTTCACCAGCATCTCCAGCCAAAAGCATCTCGCTATACCAATTCACAGTAGAAAGTGGCGTACGAAGCTGATGAGAAGCAAGGGAGACGAATTCAGTCTTAGCCTTATCAATTTCTTTTTCTTTTGTAATATCTCTAAAAACCTCTACGGCTCCAACGATTTTTCCACCAAGGACAACTGGTGCCACAATACTACTTGTCGGAAAACGACTTTTGTCCTTACGAATGTAATAAAAAGGATTAGTCAGGTCGGCTACAAACTTCTGGCCAGAAAGAACTTGTGTCAATATTCTTTCCTCAAACAAAACCTTAATACCATTTTGATCTTCTCTAGGAACAACTTGCACCATACTTTTACCAAGCACCTCTCCAGACTTCCAGCCAAGCATCTCTTCAAAAGATTTATTTATGTAACTTATCTTTCCGTCTTTATCTACCACCACTAGTCCATCCCCAATACTTGTGAGAATAGCCTCGGTTCTAGATCTTATTTGTTCTAAATCTTTAGTACGTGCCAAGACTTTATTTTCAAGTGTCTCTGACATCTTTTTGAGTTGCTTAGCTGTTATCACAAGCTTACGCCTAGCGACTTCTTTTTCTTTTGCAATCACCGCTAGTTTTCTAGCTGTCACCACAAGACTTCGTCTAGCACTTTCTTTTTCTTTTGCGGTCACTGCCAACTGTCTTGCCGTTATGACAAGTTTTCGTCTAATAGCTTCTTTTTCTCTAGCCAGAATCTCCAATTTTAAGGCTATTTTCTTTTCTTCATTCATTTTTTTTATTTCAAAAGCTCTATTACTCGATTAACAATGACAGCAATTGGTGTATTGGACTTAATAAAAAACTCTTTCACCCCGAACTCTTTGGTGCGCTTCATATCACCATGTTGACTCAAATTAGAAAGGACTAGAACAGGAGTCTCTATTTTTCTTTTTTTTAAAGTCTCCAGTACAACAAAACCATCCATCTTAGGCATTATCAGATCAAGAAGTATAAGTGCGAAAGATTCCTTTTGAAGGATAGTAATCCCATCGGCACCATTAAAGACTGTCGCGACCTCAAAGCCTGAATGTGTAAGCTTGAGCTCCAGAGCACGAGCCAATGTCTTTTCGTCTTCAATAATTAAGATCTTTTTGGATATTTTCATATTTAAATTACACCAAGAACAGCAATCATATCACCTTGCC
>CAJBRS010000113.1 GCA_903958115.1 uncultured bacterium
GATCCTAGGGAACACTGGGTTATCGGATTCGCCTGGGCTTTCGTCAAGCCTCGCAAGTAGAAAATTAGTAACCAATTTAAATGACCCTCGAGTAATTCTTCTCGAGGGTCATTTTTTTATAGGTTTTATGCAGGAGTCGTCAGATTCAGAGGTTTTGTCTGTTATAATGGCAAAGTGAAACTCTGGGCATTTATAATCACGACACTTTTTCTTCAGGAGCCGGCTTCTACAGATGCCGCTATTTTTCTTATTCGTCAGAATCACATCAATCTTTTATTGATAAATCTGATTTGGTTTATAGCGACAACTATTGATATTACGATTGGTTATTTCGTTGGAAAATGGATACAAAAAAAGTTTTCTGAAACAAGATTTGAACGATGGGCTGAAAGATGGGCGTCAAAAATAAAAGATTTTATAGGGAGAAAGGGAGGTCGCTTCGCGATGATATTGCTCGGGGTGATCAACTTTCCGTATGCCAATGCCTTTCTATTCTCGTGGCTCAAGGTTTCATTTGGAAGTATTTTTGCCCTTACTTTAATTGGAGATTTAATTTATTGGATAACAGAATGGGTAATAAACATTGGCGTCCGCAGTTATTTTTCTAATCCGCATACTGTCCTATATATTGTTATCGGTATAGGTCTGTTGATTTCGGTCATATCAAAGACAATTCTGACGAAGGTGCTAAGGAAATCTCTATAATCAGACAATCACGCCAGATTGTTTAGTTAACAATTTCTTGAATTAAAAACATTCTAAAAATGTTACAATATTTAGTATATGAAAAAGAACATTGGAAAAACGGACAGGGTAGTAAGGTTGGTTTTCGGGTTAATTTCTCTATCGGCGGCTTTATTTGTAACTGGTCTAATTTTAAAACTAATACTATTGTTTTTTGGGCTTTTCTGTCTACTTGAGGCGCTTGTTAGTAGGTGTGCTCTTTATGCAATTTTGGGTAAAAATACTTGTCCAATTGAGTAAATTATTATCACTAAATGAGTACTGATATAAAAAGGAAAATTTTAATAATCGGAGCGGGCCCTGGGGGATTGTCGGCCGGAATGATCCTGGCTCATCGTGGATTTGACGTAACCATTTATGAAAAGAAACCATTCATTGGAGGAAGAAATTCTGGGTTAAAAATAGATGGTTATACTTTTGAGCTTGGTCCGACTTTTGTGATTTTGCCACAAACTTTTAGGGAGATATTTTCTCTGGCTGGACGAAATATTGATGACATGCTCGAAATAAAATCTTTGGATCCTCTATACGAGTTGCATTATGATGACGGTCGAGCTATTACAATGTATTTCGATAAGCCTAAATTGAAACAGGAAATTGCGAGACTCTTTCCTGGTGAAGAAGTTGGTTATGAAAAATTCATGATCTCTCAGAAGAAGAAGTTTGATCGGCTATATGCTTGTCTTAAGGTTCCGTATATTCGTTTTTACAATTATCTAAGATGGAAATTAATTAAGGCTGCACCGGTCTTAGACCTGGGTGTTTCTGTTCATGATGTTTTGTCACGATATTTTAAAGATGAAGATCTGAAGATCGCGATGGCTTTTCAGGCAAAATATTTAGGGATGTCTCCTTGGGAGTGTCCTGGAGCTTTTACAATTCTTTCGTATGTTGAGCATGAATTTGGAGTACATCATCCGATAGGTGGTGTTCATAAGATCAGCGAGGCGATGGGGAAGGTGGTAGAAGAAAATGGTGGAAAGATTAATCTTGGTATGGGTGTGAAAGAAGTAATTTTGGAAGGTAAAAAGGCCAAAGGAGTTTTGCTCGAAAATGGTGAAAAAGTTTTTGCTGATGCTGTGATAATGAATGCTGATTTTGCAGAGGGTATGAGTCATTTGTTTAAAAATGAGGATCGCAGTAAATATAATGATGAAAGTCTGGCCAAAAAAGATTACTCTTGTTCGACGTTTATGCTGTATTTAGGAATTGATAAAAAGTATGAGATGAAGCACCATCAGATATTCTTTGCTAAGGATTATAAGAAAAACGTAGAGCAGATATTTAATGGTAAGACTCTGCCAGAAGATCCTTCTTTCTATATTCAAAATGTCAGCGTCACCGACACAACCCTTGCTCCAGATGGTCATTCCACTATATATGTATTAGTGCCAGTACCAAACCAGAAAGATACAAAGATTGATTGGACTATCGAGAAAAAACGTTACAGAGATCTTGTCATCAAGAAAATTATTGAAAAGACAGATCTGGCGGATTTAGAAGAACACATTAAGGTCGAAAAAGTGATTACACCTGCCGATTGGCAAAATGATGCGAATGTCTACGATGGCGCTGTGTTTAATCTTTCGCATTCTCTTGACCAGATGTTGTATCTTCGCCCACACAACCGCCTAGAAGGTTACAAGGATTTCTATATTGTGGGAGGAGGAACTCACCCAGGCAGTGGCCTGCCGACTATTATGGAGTCGGGACGCATTGTTGCTGATTTGATTGGGGGTAGTGTCAAAACTAATTCTTAAATTTAGATTTTATGATTGATCGATCAATGTTAATGGATGCACTGACTATTAACGGCCTTGAGCCGGAATCTTCTGATGAGGAGATTATGTCAGTATTGACCTCTCTTGGTTACAATCTTAAAAAAAGAGAGGATGCTCTAAAGATAATCAGGACTAAATTTCCTGCACCCAAACCATATGCGCCGGAGAATCTCGAAAAGATAAAAGTCATGCCTATAAAGAGAATTAAGATTGAGAGGGTTAAATACGAATCAGAAACACCTCAGGGTGTAGCACCAGAACCAATCAAAATTCCGTGGATTAAACCAAAAGAAGAAGTTAAGGTGACAGTGCCTTTAAGACCTATTGTTAACTTACCAAAAGTCACTGGCAATGAGGATGAGATTAAGAAGGCTCTCGATGCTAAGCCTTTAAAATTTCTAACATTTTCCGATCAACTAAAATTGTTTTCTAAAGATTATGTGCACACGGAAGAAACATTAAAACAAAAGCACAAGATCGAACTTAAACTTTTTTTAATTGTAGTCGTTCTTATATTTTTCGGTGCTTCTGGGGGTGTGTATTTTGATATGATTGTGATTTTTATTTCAAAGACTTTTTTTGCGGGCTGGGGAGGTTATTTTATAACGCTACCTCCGATCGTCTAGGTTTTAATCTATCTTATTGACTGTATTAATTAGTCGTGGTAGTTTTTGGGAAACTATTAAGGAGGAACCTTGTAAATGTACACGATTGTTAATCTGTTTTGTTTGTTGCTGATTGTCGGAATTCACGAATACGGCCACTTCTTTTTCGCCAAGAAATTTGGCCTTAAAGTGCCACAGTTTTCGATCGGCTTTGGGCCGAAGTTGATCTCGTTCTTTAAGGACGGGACGGAGTTTTCCGTTCGAGCTATTCCTTTTGGTGGATATGTGAGTCTTCCACCTGAAAATGAGATTAAGAAATTGAGTGCGTGGAAACAGGTAATGATATCTGCTGGTGGTCCAATGGCTAACTTGCTTTTATGTATTCTTGTTACGGTTGTTTTGCGCGGGTTCTCTGACGTGCTCAATACTGTACTCATTTTTTTGGCACTTGTTCCGCTCACGATGGCGTCTCTGTGGAGCATTGCTATTCATCCGATAGCTGGATTAAAGATGATTTCTGGGCCCATCGCCATCTTCTCTGGCAATGCAATTCCTAATGATTGGCTGGTCGGTCTTCCGATGTGGAGACAGGCACTTCTCACTATCTATATATTGTCGCTCGTCATCGGGAGTTTTAACCTGATGCCGATCTCGATTCTTGATGGTGGAAGGATTTTCCAAACATTACTTTGTCCATTTTTTCCTCGATTCGTTCGAGTTTGGCATATAGCGACGAGCTTTTTGCTCGCTGGCCTGGTGTTCTACGCTATAGGCGGGGACATCATTAAGCTATTACTCAAAGTCGTGGTGGATAAGTAGGCGGCGATTCAATAATATTTAAGAGGCAAATCCCTTCGGGATTTGCCTCTTTACTTTTATATATTTACGTGTTAATGATAGGGCAGGAAAACACAACAAAACAATAAAAACCAAACAAGAAAGGGACAATAAAAATGTCACGATTCGTCTGCGACAATGTCGCCGAAAGAGTCCGAGCCTTGATGCTCGGGGAAGTCAAAGGAAGTGCCAGAGAAAAATTTCTTCAGGGTGAGCTTGTCAGGTATATCCCGCAGTTGGCGGGTAGAACTGACCAGGAGATTGCTGACTTTGCTGATTATCAGCGAGGCGTTTATCTTCTTGGAAAAATGCCGGAATTCGGCAGGCCGATCGCCTCACTGAATCCAACATTCGTTGATTCGGTCGATTCGATTGAGCTCACGCGTAAGGATCACACGATATACACGCGGGCCTCGATCAAGGAAAATGGCTATCGGTTGCAGTTGCATTTGTCTGGTGTTGCGAGGGCTTTTACCCGACAGTTCACTAGCTATGACCTGCGGATGTTTCCTGAATTGCAGGAAACTTTCGCAAAATTACCGGTGATGATCGGTGACGCGGAGTTAATCAACCGCCGATTCACGCATCTTGCGGGTTTCAATCGGGTGCAACTTCGAATCCCGAATCAAACTTATTGGCCCAGAGATGGGGAAGTCGGTCACAGCCAGGAATTTTTGGATGGATATTTTTCTGATCCGGGATTATTTCTGGACGGGCAATCTCTACCAGATACTGAGCTTACGCTCTGTTTCCATGGACTGTTCGCGATCGCACATCCAAAGACTTGGAACGAACCGCGGCGTGTTCAGTTGGAGAACTTAATCTCCCTCTGTAATTTGCCAGTGGACTATTGTCGTATGGACAGTCTTCTCGATGAGCTAGCTAAGTTCATCGAAGAGAAAGGCCTCAATGCTCGAGTCGTCGAAAGAATCAGAATGATCGACGGCATTTCTGAGGAGCTCAAGACCTATGTGAATAAAAATGAGGAAGCCGGGTACGAAGGTACCTGCGTTGTGCAGACAATCCGTGATAGGAACGGTCGTCTGGTCGTCGCTCCTCGTTCGGTCAAAATCAAAACATACGAAACTCTCGACTGTATCTTGCTTGGTTTGTACCTTAACAGAAAAGAAGATGGATTGGCCGAAGAAAACATCAAAGACGCGCTTGTCGGTCTTTACGACGAATCGCTCGGTGTTTATTTACCGGCGACCAAGGTTAACCTGGATCCGAATGGTGTCCAGATAAAAACTGACGGTCAAAGGGAGAGGCTTACCGCTCTTCGTCGCGAACTCTCGATGATTGTAGAAAATCGCATCGACAACAAAAGGAAAGTCCATACACTTTACGACGCCTTCCTGATGCAAGGGAAGATTGTCATGAAGTACATCTTTGGAGAGGAGAAGGCGAGTGCCGTATCCTTTGAAGACGTTTTGGAAAATCTTCCATCACGTTCTAATCTTTTTGATCTGTACGAGACTTTTGTCTCTGACAGATTAGCTTTTGTTGGGGGTTCGGCGAAGTTGTCGACAGTTCCTCAAAAGTTCGTCGCGAAGCACGTCTCGTTTTTCCAAGCCATCTATGAGCTCGATAAAAAAGCCAAAGATAGGTTCTTCAATTATTTCTCAAAGGTTAAGCATGTTAGGACGGTTTCGGCAAAATTGGTTAAACCACAGATTGTGGTCGATACCGACATGCCGATCATCCTTGAGACGCTTGTCTTTGATATTAAATGGGGGACTTCTCCTTGTGCGGCGGGTTTTCACTCGTGGTTTATGAACTCTTTCTGTCTCAGTAATGCATTTGCAGAGAGGGTCAGACATGATAAGTCGACCACGACTGACTACGGTACGGTACATGCTCTGGCGAGGGTCTTCACACCCAGAAGTTCCAAAAAAGTGAAAGAATAAACAACGCTTTTTGCGTTAATGCCGGGATCTCGAAAGAGGTCCCGGTTTTTTGTTATAATGAAAAAATGATAAGAAAATACATTAAAGAAGAGATCGCTTATTTAAAGGATAATCCAGAGGGATATTGGTTTAAGAGGAAGCTTTTTGGTTGGGGTTGGACTCCTGCAACTAAACAGGGGTGGGGAGTAGTTCTAGGCTATTTGATAGCTGTTTTTGCTTTGGCCTATGTTGCTCCTGTATCGAAGGTGCTTTTCGGTTTTGTTTTCCCTGTATTGGTTTTGACAGTCGCATTTATTTTTATTGCTTACAAAAAAGGAGAAAAGCCTCGTTGGCAGTGGGGCGCTAAGGATAAAACATCGGAATAGTCTATGAAGGAACTAAAAAAACGATTGCAGGATATTTCTCATCTTTCTTCAGTGCTCGCTCTTTTGTGCTGGGATCAGGAAGTGTACATGCCGAAGAAGGGTGCTGATAGACGCGCGGCTTCTATTGCTGAGTTGAATGGCATTATCCACAATAAATTTTTGGCTATTGATTCGGATGGTCTGCTGACAAAGCTTAAGAAAGAGCTTGATGAAAATAAATTGAAGGGGAAGGATGTGGTCATCGTTACTGAAGTCTGGCGGAATTTTGAACGTGAGAAAAAACTTCCAGAAGAATTTGTGAGAGAGATAGCCGAGACGGTTTCTAGGGCTCAAGGTGTCTGGGCAGAGGCAAGAAATAAAAATGATTTTAAATTATTTTTGCCATGGCTTACAAAAATTGTGAAATTGAAAAGAAAAGAAGCTGAGTATATTGGGTATGAGAAATCTCCTTATGATGCTTTGCTTGATGCTTGTGAGCCGGGGATGGATTCAGAGCAGGCTCTTCAAATTCTGAATGATCTAAAAGATTTTCTTATGCCGTTCTTGAAAGAAATTAAAGATTCGCAAAAGAATATAAAACCTAAGATTTTAGAAGGAAAATTTCCGCTTGATAGGCAAGCTGTATTCAATGAGATGGTTGTAAGTAAGATGGGGTTTGACATGGAGGCTGGGAGGATCGACAAGACCACTCATCCTTTTGCCGATGGTCTGCATCCTAATGATGTGCGTATTACTACGAGATATCGTCTAAACGATGCTTTGTATTCTCTCGGCTCGGTTATTCACGAAGCTGGGCATGGTATATATGAACAAGGTCTTCCTGTGGAAGATTTTGGAACACCACTTTCGGAATCGGTTTCTTTGGGTATACACGAGTCACAATCCAGAATGTGGGAAAATATTATTGGGAAGAGTAAGCCTTTCTGGAAATATTTTTATCCAAAATTACAAAAGGAATTTCCTGAGCCCTTCAAAAAAGTGGCTTTGGATGACTTTCTAAAAGTGATAAATAAGGTGGCGCCGTCACTTATTCGTACTGAGGCTGATGAAGTAACCTACAATCTACACATTATTCTGCGTTTTGAAATTGAAAAGGAGATGATTGAAGGAAGTATTGATTTAAAAGATTTGCCTAAGATTTGGAAGTCAAAGATGAAGGAGTATCTTGGAGTAGATGTTCCAAGCGATGCCCTCGGCGTACTTCAGGACGTGCACTGGTCCATTGGGCTTATTGGATATTTCCCAACGTATGCTTTTGGTAATTTATACTCGGCCCAATTTTTTTCTAAGATGAAAAAAGATATACCTGATACGGATAAGAAAATGGTCAAGGGTGATTTTGTTGAAATTAAAAAATGGTTGAATAAAAAGATTCACGCTCATGGTAAGACTTATAAAGCGGGGGAATTGGTGAAGAAAGTGACGGGAGAAGATCTAAATAGCAGATATTTTATTGAATATCTAAAAGAAAAGTACAAAAAAGCTAGGTAATCTGGATATGTGTGTTATACTCCGTCAGTCGTTTTTAGCAGAAGATCTAATTTATATAAAAATATATGTCAGACGAAATAAAAGTTGATGCCCCTGTTGATGCATCTGCAACTCCAGTTGTAGCCGCAGCAGAACCAGTTGTTGCTGAGGCTCCAGTTGAAGAGGCTGTCGCTCCTGTGGAAGCTACAGAAGCTACTCCTGCTCCAGAAGTCGTAGCATAGTTTGCTCCAGTCTTAAATCTAAAGATATTTTGGATGATAAAAATGACCCGTTTCGCATTCGCGAAACGGGTCAGACTGTTTTTATGATTTTCATAAAAAATAGGTTTATTTCAAAATGAGTGTATAATGGTCAAATATGGCAAAAAGAAAAAACTTCGCGTTGAAGAATAAGGCTTCTCGTTCTCGAAAAACGGCTAAGCGCCTAGCGGTTAAACACGCTCGACCTATTAAAAAATAATTCTAAATATATGTACATGAAAAAACCTTTCCAAGGCGGTGGTAACCGTTTTGGTGGCAACGGCGGTGGTTTTGGTGGAGGAAGAGGGGGAAATGGTGGTTTCCAAAAGAGAGAAATGACTATGCACAAAGCTACTTGTAGTGCTTGTGGTAAGACTTGCGAAGTTCCTTTCCGACCAACTGGTGAAAAGCCTGTTTATTGCAAAGAATGTTTTGCTGAAAGAGGAGGAGGTTCTGATAGAAATGACCGTTCCGACCGACCATCTTTTGACCGAGCCCCACGAAAGAGTTTTGATAACCGATTCGAGCCTCGTGCTGAAGCTCCTCGAGCTGAAAGAGCTCCTGAAGGAAACAATGATATTAAGAAGCAGTTTGAATATGTAAATAGTAGACTTGATAAGTTAACCAACATGGTTGATCGTCTGCTCTCTGCTTCTGTATCTACCGCTCCTGTTCAAAAGGCTGTTGTTGTAAAATCTCCAGAATTGAAAGCGCTTGTCACAAAGGCTACCAAGGTCGCAACACCTAAGGTCGTAGCTCCTAAAGCTGCTGCTCCTAAGGTCCCTGCTAAGAAAGCAAAAAAGAAAGGTCCTAACAAGAGATAACTTAATATGAGTGAGTTGGATAAAGTAAAATCTATTTATTTTATTGGTATCGGGGGAAGTGGAATGTCGTCTCTAGCGGCTATGATGTTGGCGCAGAAGAAAAATGTCGTTGGTTCTGAAAAAGAATTAAATGCCATTACTGAAGCACTCTCTTCTCGCGGAGCTGTTGTTTTTACAGAACAAAGTGGTGAGCATGTGCCAGACGATGTTGATTTGGTTGTCTACACTGTAGCTATTCCAGAAAGTAATGGGGATTTGAAACGGGCACGCCAGCTTGGCGTGCCCGTTTTGTCCTATCCAGAAATGCTGGGTTTGATTTCTAAAAACATGGTTACTATCGCCGTATCGGGTACTCATGGCAAGACAACCACAACAGCTATGTTGGCACATGTGCTAGAGGGGACAGCGATAGCTCCGACAGTTCTCATGGGTTCTGCTATCGCTGATCACAAGATTAATTTTATTGAAGGTGCTGGTAAGTATCTTTTAGTGGAAGCTTGTGAATATAGAAAATCTTTTTTGAATTTAAGTCCAACTTATTTAATTATTACCAATGTTGATGAAGATCATCTGGATTTTTACAAAGACTTATCTGATATTCAGAGAGCTTTCAAGGATTTAGTTACAAAAATACCTGAGGATGGTTTTGTTGTGTGTGATGCAAAAAATCCGCACCTTCTTCCTGTGGTAGATGGAGTAGCTTGCGCTGTCGTTGATTATGCCGGAGTTCTTCCAGAAAATACAAAACTTTTAGTGCCAGGAAATCATAATAGAGAAAATGCTGCAGCTGTTTTCGCTCTGGCCTCGAAGCTTGGTATTGATTCTAAAATTATTACTGAAAAATTAGAGACATTTAAGGGAGTAAAGCGTCGTTTTGAATTTCGCGGAAAAACAGCACAAGGTGCATTTGTCTATGATGATTATGCTCACAATCCTCAAAAAGTAGCAGCTGCTTTGCAGGGTGCGCGGGAGGTTTATCCTAACAGTAAAATTATTGCTGTATTTCAACCTCATCTTTATAGTCGAACTAAGACACTTTTGAAAGCTTTTGGTCAGTCGTTTGGTGATGCTGATACTGTTTTGATTGCTCCGATTTATGCCGCTCGCGAGCCATTTGATCCGTCTATCTCGGCAGAAATTTTGGCAAGTGAAATCAGAGCAAATGGAGCTTCGGCAGAGGCTTTTGATTCGATCGATAATATAAAAGGCAGATTAGACCAGACTTTGTCAGAAGGGGATGTTTTGATGGTTTTAGGTGCAGGTGATATCATTAGGTTGTCGGATTCACTTCTATGATAAAAAGACTAAAAGAAAGACATGCGGGGTTTTGGGATAAAGAGACGATTAAGTCTTTTTTGTTTGGGGCAATTTTTTTAGGTGTCTCTTTAATTGTGGAGAGGTTCGCTGATGTTTATGTCCAGTCTTTAAAGGAGTCGCCAGTGAATGATGTTCTCTTGAACATTCTTCCAAGTTTTGATATTGATTCTTTTATTATAATTTCCACTCTAATCTTTACCTTTGTTGTTGCTAGTCTTTTTCTTTTCAGACCTAAGTATATTAATTTTGGTATTAAGTCTTTAGCTCTATTTATTTTAATAAGATCTTTTTTCATTACTCTGACTCACTTAGGAGCAAGTCCTCACCAATTGGTCTTTAATCCAGATAGTTTTGGATATGATTTGTATAATTTCCTTTACAATAGCAACAATGATTTCTTCTTCTCTGGTCATACCGGTGTCCCATTTTTGATGGCTCTTATTTTCTGGCCAATTTGGGAATGGAGGTATTTGTTTTTTGCCACTTCTATTGTTTTTGGTA
>CAJBRS010000114.1 GCA_903958115.1 uncultured bacterium
AACCGGTGATGGATTCAAATGGCTTAAAGAAATTGGCCACACTGTTACAGAGCCAGAAGCTTCCCTTGTACCAATTGCAATTAAGGATGTTTGGGTCAAACGACTACAAGGTGTCACCCTACAAAATGTAAAGGTTTCTCTTTTTCAAAATGACGCCAAGCAATCTTCGTCAAAACCCGGTCGAATACTTTTCACGCACTTTGGATTATCTGGTCCAACCATCCTAAACATGAGTCGAGATATTGGTGAATTATTAAAATATGGCGATGTCACAATCTCGCTAGATGTTTTACCAGAGCTAGATTACGGGCAGCTTAACGCCAAGCTTCAAGAAATTTTTAAAGAACACAGCAACAAAAAAATCAAAAACAGTTTGGGTAACTTGATACCATCGGCACTCGTGCCAATCATTATCGAATTATCAAAAATAGATGGCGAGACATGGAGCCACAGCGTCACCCGCGAACAGCGCTTACAATTAGTCACCCTGCTCAAAGCCGTTCCATTAGAAGTGAAAGGTCTACTCGGTGTCGAAAAAGCCATCGTCACTTCTGGTGGTGTCTCGCTAAACGAGGTTGATTTCAGAACAATGCAGTCGCGATTATTCCCCAACCTTTATTTGATTGGCGATATTCTTAATATAGATCGTCCTTCAGGAGGTTTCAGCCTACAACTCTGCTGGACCACTGGATTCGTAGCTGGAGATTCTATTTCACAATAATAGATTTTTGAATTTTTTTAGAATCCTTAAAAATCTCTTTGAAGATTTTCTTGTTCAGATCTCCATCCAGACTGTCTAGAATCTCCTTTTCCCGTTGTGGCTGATTTATCGCGATTCCATTTTCTTTCTTGTATCTACCAACAGCTGGCATCAGAGCTTGCCGTTTTGAGATGAGAGAAATGATCTCTTTGTCTATCTTATTTATTTTCTTTCGTAATTGAATCAAATTCATAGCTAGCTGGTTGGTCTGGCCTTTTTAGCATTAATTGTGTCTCTGGCTGATCCTTTTCCAAGTTTTCAATAATTTTTTCTGCAATATCGGTGGCAGACATAAAATGGTCAGCGTTCTCCGGAACAGCCCCCTGGAAGAGATCTGTCTTCATTCCTCCGGGATAAACAGCAATCACCGAGATATTGTTTACAGCCACCTCTTCCCGAATAACATTCGTCAAACCACGTAGAGCATATTTACTCGAGACATACATCGCTCCACTTGAGCCATTCATACCATCAAAAGCAGTCGTGGAAATAATATTCATGATAGTTCCACTATTTTGAATTTTCATCTGTCGAATAGCAGTACGCATTCCACAGATCGTTCCAAAAACATTTACATCAAAAAGTTTATGAGCTTTTTCTAAATCAGTTTCTTCAAGAGCTTGCGGAGCCATCCAGATACCAGCGTTGTTAATCCAAAGATCAATACGCCCAAACTCTTCGACTGTTTTTTTAGCGACATTCAAAAGATCAGACTCGTTTGTCACATCAGCTTTAATAACACCCTCGGCTTCATCTTTATCACAAAGCACCACCTTAGACTCCTTACTTAGAAGAATTTTTGCCATTTCTTTTCCAAGCCCCTTGGCGCCACCAGTAATTACTATAACGCTATTTTGAAGTTTCATATTTAGCCATTATAGCTTATGAATATAAAAAATTAAACAAATGAAAGGCCCTGCGTGTGTCACTCACGCAGGGCCTTTTGTTAATTCATTCTCTGTGTTCGAGAAGCACCGACA
This sequence comes from uncultured bacterium, assembly GCA_903958115.1. Classification (GTDB taxonomy): domain Bacteria; phylum Patescibacteriota; class Minisyncoccia; order Phycocordibacterales; family CAWITU01; genus CAJBRS01. The sequence continues at coordinate 1,741 of CAJBRS010000114.1, forward strand.
CCACACAGAAATTTAGAGCTTTGATTTCTTTCATACTGATGAAGCCTGTCTCCCATTTGTCGGCAACAGGATCATATCTCATAAATCGGATACTCGCCGAATCCCTTGGATCGTGTCCATTCCATCCTTGGGTATAGACCGACCCAAAGAAACAGAAATACGCATGCTGACCAGCGTAACAGATGTTTTTCCAATCTTCGAGGACAAGTTCTTCGTTAGTCAAGAAAGCATCCAGCAATAAATCATTTGCTCTCCACGCATCACCAGCAACAGCCTTACCTGGACCAGGACCGGTTAAAACTCCTAAAACTTCCAGAGAGCTCTTGTCTCCAACATCGGGAATTAGACTGGGTCGAACCAGACGATAAGAAGAGTCAGAGAAGCCAGGATTCTCCGGAATTCGCACCCCATCAAACCACAATTCAACAATAGCTCCGGTCATCCAACGATCAATCCTGGCCAACTTATAGTTAGAAAATAGTGTTTCCTGACAGCCGTACAGATCAACCCTGTTAACACTTTTTAATGGCCGCGTCTGCCGGATGTATTCCTGGCCGATCTGCCGGATCTTCTCCATAGCAAATTCTTTACCGCGGTCGAGGATCCAACTGATGATACCGAGATCAACTTCAATCTCCTTCCAGACAGCCGCAATGGCGCTGTACAAGGAAACGAGCAGGGCATTAAATTGCCCCATTTCTTTCCAATCTATTTTGCTTTTCATTTGTCTTTCCTTTCGTGCTTCCCCATTACTGTTTTAATGCCTTTTACTAAGCACATTTATTGTCAGCTCCGGATTAGCCTTATGGGTTTTGTTCAACGGGACAAGCGTCATGCCAATCCCTATTTCATCACAGACACTACTCTTTTTAATAAAAAAGTAAATAAAAAAACAGGGTGGCAGAATCTTCGATTCTGCCACCCTGTAACCTCTTACGAAACAAGCCTAGGCTTTTGCTTTTTGCCTAGCTAGGAATTCCCGACCCTTACCCACATCGATATTTATGGGAATTTGTTGAGCGCACATCGGGCACTCGTCCTCTGCCCACGAGTCCATCGACACGTTTGCAAGAGTAATGAGTCTTGGTACATCACCGACGTCTTTGGGTGTAACGCCCCCGCGATTGCAGAGAGCTCCAAGCCCAATGACGTCACCTCCGATAAAACGCACCGCCTCGACAACTTTCTTCACCGACCCGCCGGTGTTCAGAATGTCCTCGACAACAAGTACGCGTTTGCCTTTCACCAGCTTGTCGTATCCACGCTTAATAACAAAACTGCCATCGTCGGCCTTTTCGGCATAGACAGCCAAGATATCTTGAATTGATACCTCTAGCAGATGAGAAAGATGGTGAGCAACCCACTGACTCAAGATGACACCACCGATTGCTGGTGCAACCACCACTTCCGGCCCATAACCGACAAACTGCGCTGCAATATTTCGACAGAGATCAGAAATAATCGCCGTGTGCGGATAAACTGCGTCTTTGTTGACGTAATCGCGACCGTGCCTGCCAGAGGTATAAACGATGTGACTACCAGTGATAATCGCACCAACCTCTCCAAGAATTTCTCCCGCCGTTTTTTTCATCATCATAAGTTTCTCCCTTGAAGCCCCGTTTCGATCTCAGCGATGATGCGTTTGGCGGCATCAATCGGTGTCCCGATACTTTGAGGCGGTTTAGTGATTGGCCGGCCAATGACCAACATTGTGGCACCGGCGATGATAGCATCGGCTGGTGTCATTATTCGTTTTTGATCTCCGGCTTCCGCCCAGGACGGACGAACCCCAGGAGTAACAAAACTGAAGCCTTCCAATTCTTTCTGCTTGCGAAGAATCGAAAGTTCTTGAGGTGAGCAGATGAGACCGTCCATCCCAGACAATTTGGCATCACGAGCAAATTGAATAACTTTCGCTTTACTCGGTGCGCCGAAAACCAGGTGAGCATTGTTCTCCTCGAAAGAAGTCAGAACTGTGACCGCCAAGACTTCGGACGAACCCTTGTTTTTGACAACAGCTTGCATACCTTCGATTCCCGAAGAGGCATGAACATTAAACATGGCCACACCAAGCCCGCTGGCAGCAGCTGCCGCTTCGCCGAGAGTGTTGGGGATGTCGTTGAACTTGCCGTCGAGGAATACTTGACCTCCACGATCGTGAATCATTCTGACAATCTGCGGAGCACCAACAGAGGTAATGAGTTGCAGGCCGATCTTAAAGCACCCCACATAAGGGGCCAAGGTTTCGACGAGTTGCTCTGCTTCCAGAAGTGTGTGGACATCAAGGGCGGCGATGATTCTGTCTTTAGGTTCTACTATCTTCACTATGCGTTTCCTTTCTTGTTTTTGTTTATATGATTTTTCTGACAAATACCTATTTTGTCTTTTGTGCCAATACTACAAGTGCCATAGTCCGTTGTCAAAAATGGCGAAGCTGGAAGGCTAGGCAAATATTCAACAAAGACCACAAGGCCTGCAACGAATCAAAACGTTGCAGGCCTTTTTTAATATTAAATAATTTTATTTCTAGTGCACAAAAACTGACAAAGCTACACCTAGATAATATGGCCAGATAATAATAGCCAAAACTCCAGACCAGAAACTTAGCTTAAGAAAACCAATAGTAAATAACCAAGCCACCATCCACAAACCCCCACCAAAAATATTGTTCTCTATTTTAATTTTTTGCATGTAGATATTATAGCAATAATATAAAAAAGAGCACCCCGTT
>CAJBRS010000115.1 GCA_903958115.1 uncultured bacterium
CCAAGATATTAAATGATTCTATGAATCCCCCATCTCTGGGAGACTTAGTAGAAGGTCCAGTTATTGCTATTGATAAGAACGGAGTTTTTATCGATCTTCATCCATATGGAACTGGTATCATTTTCGGTCGCGAATACATTGCCGCTCGAGATATTATCAAGAAGGTTAATATCGGCGACAAAGTAGCAGCAAAAGTTGTTTTCTTGGAAAATGAAGATGGCTATATTGAGTTGTCTCTTAAGGAGGCAAAGCAAGCTCTTATCTGGGGCGATGCTGAGAAGGCTATCCGAGAAAAAACAGTATTGGAATTACCAGTACTTGAAGCCAATAAAGGAGGTCTTCTTATGGGTTGGCAGGGCATGCAAGGATTCCTTCCTGCTTCCCAGCTTAAACCTGAGCATTATCCTCGAGTTGCCGACGGCGACAAGGACAAGATCCTAGAAGAGTTGAAAAAATTGGTTGGTCAGAAAATTTCTGTTGTTATCATTACCGCTCTTCCAAAAGAAGGTAAGCTTATCTTCTCTGAAAAGAATCCTGAACAGAAGGACAAAGAAAAGATTGTTGGTAAATACAATGTCGGCGACGAATTTGAAGGTGAAGTTACTGGAATGGTTGATTTCGGAGTCTTCGTTAAGATTGAAGACGGTCTAGAAGGACTTGTTCACATCTCTGAAATTGATTGGGCTCTTGTTGAAGACCCTAAAACAATGTTTAAGGTTGGCGACAAGGTTCGAGTAAAGATTATTGAAATCAAGGATGGTAAAATCTCTCTTTCTATCAAAGCTCTTAAGGAAAACCCTTGGAAAGAAGCTGAGAAGAAATATCACAAAGACGATGTTGTCAGTGGAGTTGTTATCAAGTTCAACAAACATGGTGCTTTGGCCTCTATTGAAGAAGGTATCGCTGGCCTAGTCCACATCTCAGAATTTGGTAGCGAGGAAAAGCTTCGCTCCTCATTAGAGCTTGGGAAGTCATACACATTCAAAATTACGCTGTTTGATCCAAAAGAACAGAAAATGGCACTGTCTTTTGTGCAGAAATAATCACATAAATAAAACACCTTGTGTTTTTGAGACTGCTCTGGGGCGCTTGCCCGAGCCTTTAATCTCTCAGACACAAGGTGTTTTATTTATGTGATAACCACACACACAAGAGAGCTCTCTAATACTTAAAAGCGACGTTCGTTTGGTTACGAACGTCGCTGTCTTAAAATATTCCCCAAAATTTCTTGCGCTTAATTGGTTTGGTATTCTCAGTCTCTCTTGTTGGTTTAGCAAATCGACCGGCCTCATCGATCAAAGTCAGATTTAATGACCAAGATTCAAGGCACTCCCCCATACTCATACTTCTGTTGAATTCCTTGCACCATTTAAGCCAGAATGATTTTTCAAAACTTAGCTTGCCATTATTGACACTGTTTGAAACGTTTTGCAGTATTGACCACTGCATCCTTACACGAGACACGAGTTCTTCATCCGGGCCAATGTTCATTGTTTTTCCTCCTTTCAGCGGTAACAATACCCATTTCAATGCGGTAAATCAAGCAAAACTAGCCGCACAGCAAGAATATTCATATTGAAGAGACTAAGACTCGGGCAAGCGCCCCGGAGCGGTCTCTTCAATATGAATATTCTTGCTGTGCGGCTAGTTTTGGTTAAATTGCCCCATTGCAGATTCGCGACCCTCGGTCACAATCATTTCGATAGCTTCGGCAGCAGTTTTAGCAATCTTTTTTACCTTCTCCATTTCTGGCTTCTTAAAATTTCCAATTATGAAATCTAACACATCATCACCTGTTGGTTTTTTAAGCTTACCACTGGCTGTTGATGGAGAAATACCCACCTTCACCTGAATAAAGCCTTCTGTTTTTAGAGAGCGGACAATTGATTCTACCCCACGATGACCGCCGGAACTTCTATTAAAAGTGATTTTCATGCGGCCAAGTGGCAGATCAAGATCGTCGCGCACTACTACTAATTGCTCAGCAGCTTTTTTTGATTTCACTAAGGGCAAAACTGCCGCACCAGATTTATTCATAAAAGTCTCTGGAGCCAATATCAAAATTTTTTCCTTTCCAATTTTACCCTCTGTCGTCAGGGCATTAATTTTTTTATTTCTTTCAAGATCATCAAACTTGTTTTTCTTGATTAGAGCGCCAAGAACCATGCGACCAATATTGTGTCGCGTCTCTACATATTCTTCACCCGGATTTCCCAATCCAACAATGATATACATAGCGATATTGTAGCACAAGAGGCACATAATATTCACCTTTTTTGAGACTAAGACTTGGGCAAACGCCCCGGAGCGGTCTCAAAAAAGGTGAATATTATGTGCCTCTTGTGCTAAACAATACTTTACATTACAATGTCGCCATGCCACCAGAAAATATTTCTAAGGTTGTTACACAAGTTCCTCCAAAGAAAAGTTTTCTGCAAGATCTAAAAGAGATCGTTCTATTTGCCTTAACCATTCTGGCGATCCTTATTCCAATAAGACTTTTCATTGCTCAGCCATTTGTTGTGGTTGGTAGTTCCATGGATCCAACTTTCGCCACGGGACAATATTTAATTATAGATGAATTGAGTTATCGCTTCGAAGCACCATCTAGAGGTCAAGTAATCATATTCAAATACCCAAAAGACACCACAAAATACTTTATAAAAAGAATAATAGGTCTTCCTGGCGAAAAAATAAGCATAACTAATGGAAAAGTTACCATAAAAAATAAGGCTAATCCTGGAGGAATTACTCTCGACGAGCCATACTTAAAATTTGAAGCAAACACCAATATGCCAGAAGAGACTCTCTCCTCAACAGATTACTTTGTGATGGGAGACAATCGTCCCGCTAGTCTAGATTCAAGATCTTGGGGACCACTGCCCCAAAATTTAATAACGGGCAGAGCTCTTCTTAGATTATTCCCGTTCGGAACTGCCGCAGTTTTACCAGGTAACGAAACACAGTAAATATGCCAACAAAACCAAAGAAAAAAGCGACTGTCGTCTCTATAAAATACGCAGCCGGAGCAGCTGTTGCTACTCACTATGGATTTGTACCCATGCCAGAAATCAGCATAGAAAAAGAACACCTTACCAAGGCTAAAACTTTTCTTGAAGGATCAATAAAAGAAGTTCATCCATTCGGAGACAACCAAGCAAAATTCTCTGGCTATCTGGAAGAAAAAATTGCGATCATACAAAGTTATATGGAGAAAAAGATGAATCATCTTCAACAGCCTGTGATGATTTATTACGAAGGACCCCTCAAGGGTAACCCCCACATGAAGAGAGGTCTGAAAGATAGGACTTTTAATCTAGAAATAATTGGGAACTCAAAGCCGATCGCTGAAGCAATTATTATTGAAACTTCATACGTTATTGTTAAAGAACGATACGAAGAGGAAGAGCTACTCGTAGAATTAAATAGTATTGGTGATAAGGACTCAGCGACTCGATACACCCGAGAGTTATCACTGTACTTCAAAAAACATTCGAGCGAATGGCCGGCTGAATGTCGAAACAAGCTAAAAAAGGACATCTTTGAAATATTTAACTGCTGTCATGAGAAATGCCTAGAACTTCAAGAAAATGCCCCTAAATCAATCAGCTACCTTTCAGAACCAGGACGAAGGCACTTCATGGAGGTATTGGAATACCTCGATTCACTTCAAATCCCCTACGCTATCAATCATAAATTAATAGGTAGCCGAAGTTATTGTTCTGGGACATTATTTGAGATACAAGCCAGCAAGAAAGAAATCTCCCACACTGTAGCCATAGGAGAACGATACAATTCTGTTTCCAAAAAGGTCTGGGGTAAAAAGGACATCCCTGCTATCGGAGCGGCTATTTCAATCTACGATGCTCATCTTAAAACGGAAAAAAAGCGGATACCTGTCATTAAAAAGCCAAAATTTTATTTTATTCAGCTTGGTCACGACGCCAAATTAAAGAGTCTTCAAATATTAGAGACTCTACGCCAAGCTAAAATTCCAGTATATCAGTCACTTTCTAAAGACAAGCTTCTTGGTCAAATTGCCTCAGCAGAAAAGATGGAAATAAAATATGTCCTTATTATGGGACAAAAAGAAGCCATAGAAAACAGTGTTGTGGTAAGAAATATGGAGACCCGCTCTCAAAATACGGTCGATTTGAAGGATCTTGTTGCCTATTTAAAGAAGCTGTGATATCCTTATAGCCCTATGATTAACGTTCAAGTTCAGAGAAACGGTACCGAAAATACCACCAATATTATCCGCCGATTTACCAAGAAAGTTCAGGAATCTGGCGTCTTAAATAAAGTACGCAGCATACGATACGCTGAACGTGCTCCTTCCCCTTACGTAAAAAAGAAAAATACCCTTAAAAAGATCCGCCACCAGGAAGAGATCGCTCATTTGGTAAAACTTGGCAAAAGTCTTGAGGTTATCAAGAGACGAAAATAAACTAATGTCTTTCTCATTTGTTAATGCGACAAAAGGCAATCTGTCTTCAATAGACAGATTGCCTTTTTCGTTAATGAAAGACAAAATATTGGGCAAAAAATATGACCTGACCCTTGTTTTTGTTTCAACAAAAGAAATCAGACGCCTGAATAAACAATATCGAAAAAAGGATTTTCCTACCGACATTCTTAGTTTTAAAATAGACAATGGAACTGGAGAGATACTAATGAACGAGACGTCTGCAAAAAAAGAGGCAAAAAAATTTGAACGAGAATATTTTAATTTCTTACAATTCCTATTTATCCACGGATGTTTGCATTTGAAAGGATTCACACATGGTAGTAGAATGGAGAGTGAGGAGAGAAAATTCCGAAATAAATTTGGAATTTGATTTCACCCCTTTATACTCCACACTAAATACTTCATACTTTAAAAATGTCACGACAAATTGCAGTTGGAATAGATATCGGTACCTACCAAATAAAAGTTGTGGTGGCTTCTTCAGAAACAACCTCACCAAAAAATCTACCTAAAATAATTGGCCTGGGACAAGCAGAATCAAAAGGACTGCGTCACGGCTATGTGATTAATCAAATTGAAGCAATAAAAAGTATTCAAGCTGCCCTCCGCCAAGCTGAAAAAATGGCCGGCACAAAAATCTCTAAAACCTTTCTTTCTGTCGGAGGCGTGGGGCTTGGTAGCATTGTGGCTAATGGTTCAATCGTGACAACCCGAGCTGATTCTGAAATCACCGCTTTAGACATAGAAAAATTACACCAATTAGCTGAGGCTGAAATACCCCAGAATCAATCTTTAAACAGAAGAATACTCCATTCTATTCCCCTTCAATATAAAATAGATGGCCGCGCCGTTCTAGGCAAACCAGAGGGTATGAAAGGTATGCGCCTAGAAGTAAAAATGTTATTTATCACTTGTCTTTCTAGTCATCTAAATGATTTGATTGAAACAGTTCAAGAGTGTGGCGTCGAAGTAGAAGACGTGATGGCTGCACCCCTAGCCGCAAGTTTTGTCTCGCTTTCTAAAGCTCAAAAAATTGCCGGTGTTGTTTTAGCTAACATTGGAGCCGAAACTGTCTCTATTGCCGTCTTTGAAGAAGACATACCTATTTCTTTAGAAGTATTTCCTATTGGATCAAATGATATTACAAATGATATTGCTCTTGGTTTAAAAATCCCATTAGAAGAAGCTGAGCAAGTAAAAATCGGCACATCAAAGTCAGAATTTTCAAAGAAAAAATTAGATGAAATTATAGTAGCTCGTCTAGGAGACATATTTGAACTTGTCGACGCCCACCTTAAAAAAATTGGAAAGAATGGCTTACTCCCAGCTGGAATTGTCCTAACAGGAGGAGGATCTGGAGTTACCACTATTGAAGATTTTGCAAGAGGAGCACTAAAACTACCATCCAAAAAATCAGAAGGAAAATTTGAAAGCACCAAAGGATCGGTGAAAGATGCTATGTGGGCAGTTGCCTACGGATTATGTATCTTAGCTTTTGCTACCGAAGAATCCGGCACCATCAACACTCGCCTCGGCATTCGTCTAATGAAATCAACAAAAAATAGTGTTTGGAATTGGCTAAAACAGTTTCTTCCTTGACGCGGCCTAGAAAGCTGCATCCAGAAATGGCAAACATTTTTGGTGTTTTTTCCTACACATCTTTCATCACAATCCCGCGTAGCGGCCATATTCTGGATACACTTTCTAGACAGTGTCAAGGCTTTTCTTTTTAATTGTCCTTCTGCTATGATGTGAGCACATTTTAACCCGTATTTTATTAACTAAACAACAGAAAATCATGCCCAACATTAAACCCGAAGTAGAAACATTTGCCAGAATCAAGGTTATTGGTATTGGTGGATCCGGTAAGAACGTTATCAACCACATGATCAATTCCAAAGTTAAAGGAGTTGACTTCATTGTTGTAAATACGGATGCTCAAGATCTACATCACTCACTAGCTAGAAAGAA
>CAJBRS010000116.1 GCA_903958115.1 uncultured bacterium
CATCAAGAAAATCGCTTTTTTTCGCTGTAGAATTTTCTCTGTAATATCTTTCTGCCCAACCAACAATACAGTCTTCGTTGATTTTTATTTTGGTAAAATTATTTTCTTTTAATAATTTTAGTACTCTATCTGCTCCAATATCAGTTTCATAATCGATTTCCTGTGGTTTCTTTTTAAATGTAAAACCTTCATTATTCTTGCTTGCTCCACCATAATAAATATTGTGAATTTCATCAAAATAGTCTCCACTATCAAACAAATATATTTTACTTTGATTTAAAGATACTAGAAGAATGTTTCTAGGTACTGAGTGACCAGTAATCCTTAATCTTGATAGATATTTTATAGCCTGAAATAGTACCTGTTGAGTATTGTTGATATTCAACTTAAACTCAAAAATATTGCCATTATAAACACCGTCAGTATTGGCAATTAATACATCGTTTTCCTCAAGATCAATTCCAAAATTTTTAAAGAAGTGAAGTTGTCCTTCTTTTTCAATTTCAAACTTTTTATTTAATGTCTTTTTATCAGCCAATTTAAGGCAACTCGAGCGTAATTAACCACGCACGTGTTGGCTGAGCGACCTTTGGTGGAACCGTTGTCGGTCAAGGTCTGTAAGGTTATTTTAGCACATTTCCTCTATCCTATTCGACGCGACTTGAGCGTCATACTTGGACAAACTTAGACATAGAATGACATATATTAGACTTATTTTGTATTTAAAAATTTCTTTACGTCATCTCTTTTATATCTCCTGTCTTTTCTCTTCCCATACCTGATTGCTACCAGGATTCCATCCCTGTCCCAGTTTCTGAGGGTATTGGGGTGTACTCTAAGGAGTTCTGACACCTCATTCAGTGTCATTATCGGCATACTGTCCTTTAAAATATCTGGTGTTTGACTTTTCATACAATACTTACTGTTACTTAACAACGTAAAATAATATTATCACTTATTTATATATTTTCATAGTTTTTGTGTAGCGAAAGTATGTATATTTATAGCCATATATTTGACATAAAAAAGTAAATTATAAATTAGGCACTTGAAAGTATAGAAGATGACTATTTTCAATATAATTAATACATAAGGTTAAGTAGCCTTATATTTATTAATTTTAATCTTAAAAAGATTATGAAAAACCAAAAATTATTTTGGAAGACGGAAAAAAGGAAAGTTAAGGATTTGCTCCCTTACGAGAGGAATCCCCGAGTTATCAGCAATAAGCAGATGGAAGATCTTAAGAGAAGTCTGAAGAAATTCAATCTTGCTGAGGTGCCAGCAATTAATGAGGACGGGAAAATATGTGCAGGTCACCAAAGAGTTCAGGCCCTAATTCTCTTGGGTCGCGGAGAAGAAGAGATAGACGTTAGAGTACCTTCAAGACAACTTACTGATGCAGAGTTCAAAGACTATCTCCTAACGAGTAACCGCTCAGGTGGGGAATTTAATTGGGACATGTTGGCGGAAGATTTCGGTATCGATGAACTCAAGACCTCTGGTTTCGATGACACCGATTTGTCACATATCTTTGATAGCAATCTTGAGATTGAAGATACCGAATGGGATGAGGAAGCCGAACTTGAGAAAGTAAAGAAGACAGATATAAAGCAAGGTGACCATTTCATGTTGGGCAGACACCAC
>CAJBRS010000117.1 GCA_903958115.1 uncultured bacterium
CCCCTTCACGGTTTTTGCAGGGCTAAAATGCGAAACTATCGCATAAATAACTATTGATAAAAATATACCGGCGGCAACTGGAACAAAATTCCCCCTAAAAAATACACCACCTATCATTCCTCCAAAAAATAGTGACGCCCACACAGCCATAAAAGCAATCATGACTATTCGATTGCCAATAGTTTTCATCCTTCCTAAATTACTATAGTAGCCCTTGTTTAAGAGAGAATCCAAAGAGGAAGTTATCACGCTAGAGGCGTCATCAAAAAACGTATTCTTCAATGAAGACAACTTTACAGTCTTCTGATCATCTTCAAATAAAGCCTTGATTAATTTTTGATCAAACTCATTAGGAAGATCCGAGAAGTCCTTAAGCTTAACGAGTTCATAATCCGCCTTTTTTATGAAGCCCATGAACGAATCTTCAAGTTGATTGATCTTAATATAACCTTTTGTAGCAAGATAAATAATCTCAGCGGAAACATCTTCCGTAGTCACCTCTTCATTCACTATCCCAGCAACCTCCATAGGAGTAAGACTATCTGGAACATCATATTGAGGAACGATTACACCCTTTCCCTTAGCATCTCTTCCTTTTTTGTACCAATAAAGTAATGAAAATATAAGGGTCAGTATTGGCAGGAGGCCAGAAATAATCCAGGGCAAATAGGTATCGAAAAATACTGAGGATTTATCCGCGTTAGAATAAGGAGTAACCACCCCCTTTGCAAACCCCACAGCGACAGTTAAGCCTTCTTTTGGATTAAGATTTGAAGTCTTAAATGTATATGTACTGGAAGCGTTTGAATCACTAGAACACTGGTTAGTACTTCCACTTACACCATAGTAACAAGAGAATTGAGTGGCACTAACACCATTTGGGAGAAAAACGACGGCGTCAGCCTTATAAATCGGTATCAGCCAGTCATTTCCAGTAGTATTCCAATAAATCTCATCCAAATCTTGGAGTTGAGCGACAGCTCTAGTCGCATGATAATTGACTATATATGTATTCTGCCCAACAAAAGTTTTGTTAGGATCTCCTATTTTTATCCGGACATATGTACCAAAATCACTTACTTGAAAAGGATAAGGATCTCCATTTTCATTAAAAACACTTACACCATCAATCGACATGCGAATATTCTGCGAAGAAAAAGGCCTAATATCTCTATATATACCATGGCGACTTTGTGGACCAGTGTTGTATATTATTTTTTCCAAAACATCCACAGAGTTGTCTTTATTGACTGAGACACTGGAATGATAAGAAACGATTGCCTCTTCTTGAAGGGTGGTCGAATCAGCCCTTGCCACAACAGAAACCGAACCGAACAAAAACAAAACACCCAACAGAGTTAATATTTTTTTCATATATTATTAAAATTGACTGTGCCTTTTGGACACAGTCAATTTTAACATAATATAGTTTTGCAATCTTGCTTAAGCCCTAGAGTTTTTCATCTTTATCATAAGGTGTGCGGCAAAAGCGCTCCACAAGAACAGGCCTAGCAAGAAAAGACTTATTTTAAGATTCAAGGCCGCTCCAGTGTAAGGAACCTGACTCAAGAAAACTCCGGAAGATAAATTACCTCCATTATTACTACCATTATAGGTTACTGGAGAAACTGGCCCGACAACAACAGAACAATTAACATTCAATGATTGACCATTATTTATCACGGTCATATGAGCATTCTTAGTCCCATTCGTAGAATAATTGTAAGCTAGCTCTTGGCCGGATCCAGAGAAACCATCGTCACCTGTCCAAGTATAGTAATACTGGCCTCCTTGACCACCAGAAGCAGAGCCGTACCAATTGATCACATCACCGATATTTGCCTTTCCGGGCAAGCCGTAACAATAGGCTGATAATTGATTGTAATACTGAGGAATATAATAACCACCATTGTAGCTAACGTTTGTTGAACAAGTTGTTTGATACTGTTGATTACCAGAGATCACTGTGAGTGAGGCCATTTTCTGGCCGCCTTGGCTGTAAGTTGTCGTTATTGATTGGCTGTTTCCACCCGAAAGAGAATCGGATCCAGTCCAAATATAGAAATAATTACCATTACCTCCAGATGGGTAGGCACTCCATGTTACCTGCTGACCAGGGTTAGCATTGTAAGG
>CAJBRS010000118.1 GCA_903958115.1 uncultured bacterium
CAATGGTGTGAAGATTGCTTCCACTATTCAAAATCTTAAAAAACTAAAATACAGGAGGTTGATTGTTGTTTTTGGAATTGCTCACAATAAAGATTATGCAGACATTGTTCCACAAATTACCAAGGTGGCTGATTACATTTTCATCACTCGTCCACAAATTGCTCAGAGAAAATGCGCTCACCCTTTAGAAATATTTAACCTATCGGGTGAGGAAAAAATTAAGGCCGAAATTATACTTGATCCATTTCGTGCTCTAGAAGAAGCAAAAAAGATGACCAATAAGGACGATCTCATTCTTGTTACTGGGTCACTTTTTCTTGCAGGGGATCTAAGAACGCTTTGGTATCCAGCCGAATGGGTGCTTTCGCACCGACGCAGTTTCTAGTATGCTTTATCTACTATGCCAGATTATATAGATATACACGCGCACTTAAATTTCGAGGCTTTTAAAGATGATAGAGATCAAACTATTCGTCGTGCTCTTGATTCAAACACATGGCTTATTAATGTTGGCACACAGAATGAGACTTCTAAAACGGCTGTTGATATTGCTCTATGTCATGATAAAGGGGTGTATGCAATTATTGGTTTGCATCCGGTTCATACCTCTAAGTCATACCACGATGAAAAAGAATTAGGAGAGGGGGGCAAAGAATTTACTTCGCGTGGCGAGCTTTTTGATTTCGAATATTACAAAAAGCTCGCTTCGCATTCTAAGGTGGTTGCTATTGGTGAGGTCGGTTTGGATTTCTATCATCTTGACGACGAATCAGTACAAAAACAAAAGGATGCCTTTATTAAGTCTATTGAGTTAGCCAATGAGGTAGGCAAGCCGTTGATGCTTCATCTACGAAATGGACAGACTGTGGACGGTGTTCCAGGACGTTCGGCCTACAAAGAAGCCGTTGAGCTTCTAAAACAATATTCTAAGGTAAAAGGTAATGCTCACTTTTTTGCTGGCACTTGGGAGGAGGCGCAGTTATTTTTAGATATGGGATATACCATTTCTTTTACTGGGGCTATTACTTATCCGCCAAAAGCTGGTGTTCCGGACTATGCTGAGGTAATCAAAAAAGCTCCACTAGATATGATTATGACGGAGACAGATTGTCCTTATGTTGCTCCTGTTCCACATCGTGGTAAACGCAATGAACCGCTATATGTTCAGGAGGTAGTCAAAAAGATCGCTGAAATTCGTGGTGAGGATTTTATAAAGGTAAGGGAGGCTCTTGTTGCTAATGCTATTAGGTTTTTCAATTTGAAATAAATAATAAATGAGTGTTTTTAAACTGAAAGCAGAGCTACGGGCAAAAGCTAATAAAGAGCGCGCTCGTGTCTCGCAAAGTTTTTTTAAAACAGGGAAGGGTGAGTATGGTGAAGGTGATATTTTTCTTGGCTTGACTGTACCTGATCAGAGAAAGATTGCTTATGGACACGCAGAGCTATCTCTGGGGGACTTAGCGGGACTTTTAAAAAGCAAAATTCACGAGCATCGCTTTGTAGCCCTAGAGATCTTAGTTTTCAAATTTGAACAAGCGACAAAAATTCTTGATAAGAAATCTCAAAAAAAGATATTCAATTTTTATTTAGAACAAGCAAAGGCTGGGCATATCAATAATTGGGATTTAGTCGACACCTCTGCTCGGGAGATCGTTGGGGCGTGGCTTTTTGATAAAAATAGGGGACTTTTGTATAAAATGGCTAGATCTAAAAATCTTTGGGAGCGTCGGGTCTCTATTGTTTCGAGCCACTATCTTATTACTCGTGGTCAATACAAGGATACCCTGGCCTTATCTCGAGCATTGATTGCTGATAAACACGACCTTATACACAAGGCATCTGGTTGGATGCTCCGGGAGGTGGGTAAAAAGGACCCTAAAATACTAGAAGCATTTTTGGCTGAAAATGCCTCAATTATGCCAAGAACGATGCTCCGATATGCCATCGAGAGGCTTCCTCTGGAGAAAAAGGCCTTGTTTATGGGTCTTTCTTCAAATAAATCTGAAAAAAAGCTAAAAAAATGATGAGCTTGCCAAAAGTGGCTAAGAGGTTGCATAAGAAATGCCACTGTGTTAATCTGTAGCCTACATTATGACAGAAGAAATAAACCAAGAAATTAGCGACGAATTAAAAGTCTATGAAGTGGGTTTTCACCTTGTACCCTCTATTTCTGAGGAGCAGGTTGCGGTTGAGGTGGCCGATATAAAGAAGTCCATCGAAAAGAATGGTGGTATTTTCCTATCAGAAGAAGCTCCTAAGCTTCATCCTTTAGCTTATGAAATTGCTAAGAAAGTTGGCGGGGTAAACCGAAAGTTCACCCAAGCTTACTTTGGGTTTATTAAATTCGAGGCTGCTGGTGAGACTGTTGTCAATATTAAGACAGATCTTGATAAGAAAGACAGTATCATCCGTTTTATCATGATTAAAACAATCAAGGATAACACCCTATACGGATTAAGAGTGGCTCGAAGTGAGGGAAGTGGTAAGGCTATCCGAAAGCCTACCAAAGAAGAGGCTGGAAAAGGTGCTGTCTCCCCAGTTGCAGAAGCCGAGATTGATAAGGAGATTGAGAACCTAGTAATTGAATAATTATGTATATCAACAAAGCTCTTATTTACGGTAATTTGACTCGTGATCCAGAAATACGAGCAATTCCTTCTGGGATGCAGGTAGCTACTTTAAGTGTTGCTACTAATCGTAGATACAAGGATAAGAATGGAGCTTGGCAGGAAATGCCTGATTATCACAATGTTGTAGTTTTTGGCCGACAAGCTGAGACAGCTGCTCAGTATTTGAAAAAAGGTAGTGGCGTATTCGTTGAAGGCCGAATGCAAACAAGGTCATGGGATGGTACTGATGGTCAGAAAAAATACCGCACAGAGATTGTTGCTGATAGAATCCAGTTTGGACCAAAGGGCGGAGCTTCAACTGGCGGTAGTTATCA
This sequence comes from uncultured bacterium, assembly GCA_903958115.1. Classification (GTDB taxonomy): domain Bacteria; phylum Patescibacteriota; class Minisyncoccia; order Phycocordibacterales; family CAWITU01; genus CAJBRS01. The sequence continues at coordinate 2,945 of CAJBRS010000118.1, forward strand.
AAAGTCTGCTCCATCTGCCGGTAGCGCACCAGACGATCAGGGTGCTGGTGAACCTGCTCCAGCTATCGAATATCCAGAAGAGGAAATCAACGCCGAAGATATTCCATTTTAATTATTTATCAGAAAGACTTTAAATTTATGAAAAAACAGTGTTACTTTTCACAAAATAATATTAATCACATCGATTATAAAGATATCGAGCTTCTTAAGAAGTTCATTAATCCTAACGCTCGATTGATTGCCAGAAAGAGAACTGGTGTTAGCGCTAAGAATCAACGCAAGCTTGCCAACGCTATCAAACGCGCTCGTTTCATGGCTCTCATTCCTTATCTATCTCGATAGGCGATTAGTGGGATGAGTATAGAGACACAACAAAAAACTCCTGAAAGAGAGTAAGGCTTGGCCTAGCGGCCACGAGCGCTCTCTTTCAGGAGTTTTTTGTTGTGTCTATACTCTTTCTCTGTAGTCGCCAGTCTCTGTATTAATACGAATAGTATCTCCTTGTTTAACGAATAGGGGTACATTGATAGTTGCGCCAGTTTCTAGAGTCACGGTCTTTGATCCACCAGTGGCTGTGTCACCTTTAACGGCATCGAAGGCTTCTGTTACTTTAAGTTCTACAGTGATTGGTGTTTTAACGCCAATTATTATCCCTTCGCCGTCTACATCTGGGTCATTGAACACAAGAGCATCGGCTAGAGTGTTGTTTTTTAGGAAACGGACGCCAACTCCAAGAATTGCCTCGTCAAGCTCAAATCGTTTGCTAGGATCTTTTTCTTCACAGAACCAGTATTCATCTTTGTTGTGATACAGGAATTTAATTTTTCTTGTTGAGATGTCTGCTTCTTCTACCTTTTCTGATTGGTGAAACGATCTTTCTGTTACTCGGCCAGAAAGCATGTTTCTGAGTTTTGTAGCGTTTACAGGTTTTCGCTGTTGCTTTCGAAAGACGTGAGAAGAGAGAACTTCCCATGGTTCGCCATCCAAAATAATATATTTACGTTCTGTTATTTCATTATATTCAAGCATAGTAGAAGCATCTTATCAGAGGTATAATTTAGAAGCAACCACCTTTTTTATGATCTATTATGTCCTTCTTTTTGTTGGGATGGTCGTCGAGGGGCCTATTTTAACTATCATGTCGGGTTTTTTGGCTTCTCCGGCAGGAGGTGTTGTTTTGAGCCTTCCTATTTTGTATTTTGTGGTTGTTTTGTCTGATATAACAGGGGATACAATCTATTATCTGATTGGTCATTTCGGTAGGCGCACTTTTTTGAAGACTCTTATCTTAAGATGGAGAGGTGGGGGTGAAGATCTGGTTTTTTTAGAAAAATATTTTCAAAACCATGGGGGTAAAACTCTCCTAGCTGCAAAAGTTACTCACGGTATTGGCTGGCCTATTTTAATTGCCGCAGGAAGCGCCAGAATGCCTTATAAGCGCTTCATTGCTATAAATACGGTAGTTAGCTTATTTAAGAGTGCGGTGCTGTTATCTGCCGGTTACTTTTATGGGGAGAGCTACGTCGTGATAAGTAGATATGTTAGCTACGGGGGACTTATAATGACACTTATATTTATCCCTATATTTCTTTTAGTTTGGCGTGGATTTCTTTCAAAATCTGATCACTGATCTTGGTGTTTTCTTTCAAAAATTGTCTTGTGGCATCATATCCTCTTCCAAGCTTAACTTCTCCAAAAGAATATGAATTTCCCGATTTTGAGACTATGGACATTTTTTCTCCCAATGCGATGATTTCGCCTTCTTTTGAGATTCCTTCGTTATACATAAGGTCGAACTCGGTTTGTTTAAATGGTGCGGCTACTTTGTTTTTAACTACTTTTACTCTTACACGTCCGCCCATGATCTCTTCTCCCTTTTTGATTTGAGCAATTCTGCGGATATCTAAGCGGACAGATGTATAGAACTTGAGAGCCTTTCCGCCTGGGGTTGTCTCTGGGTTACCAAACATTACTCCAATCTGCATTCTTATTTGGTTAATAAAAATCACGATTGTTTTTGATTTGGCGACGATACTGGTCAGTTTTCTTAAGGCCTGTGACATTAATCTCGCCTGTTTGCCTACATGATGAGCTCCCATATCACCCTCGATCTCATCTTTAGGGGTAAGTGCTGCAACAGAGTCAATGACTATTACATCCATTTTCCCTGAACGGACTAAGCTCTCAACTATCTCTAGTGCTTGTTCTCCAGTGTCAGGTTGTGAGATAAGAAGTTGGTCTATTTTAACCCCGAGCCTCTTTGAGTATTCTGGATCCATGGCGTGTTCTGCATCAATGAAGGCGCAGATGCCACCTTTTTTCTGAGCTTCTGCAATAACATGAAGGGAAAGGGTGGTCTTACCAGAGGATTCTGGTCCGAATATTTCTATAATTCTTCCTCGAGGCATACCGCCAACACCAAGAGCGGCGTCTAAACCAATAGAACCTGTTGGGATCGCATCTACGTCTACTCTAGCTTTTTCGCCCAGCTTCATTATTGCGTCTTCTCCGAACTTTGTTTTTATTTGTCGGATAGTCTCGTCAATATTGGGAGCCGCTTTGGCTGCTGCTCGTTCTGTCTCCTTCGCTTCTTTTTCTAATGCTTTCTTTTTGTTTAATGCCATAGTGGTCGTAATTATACTTGCTGTTAATGAAATTTTCTTAAAATTTTAATAATTTTTTGATGATGATTTTTTGAGTGAGCTTGTGGCGGTGCTACTAGCGGACATGATTAAGGTAGAACTAGCTATTGTTGAACTAGCCGAAGTAGTTGCGATAGGGAGTGGGGAATAGTAGTAAAGTTCTAAAGTCTTTTCAGTGTAATGTTTGAATCTGTCGTGAGCCTTTAGTGTAATTATAGTATAGCCAGATGGTAGGAGCAATTTTTCGTCGAAATTACCTTGTTGGTCAATAAAAATAGGGCGGTCGTCGAGGCTTATATCCTTAATATTGGATGCTGTCCCTGTAATCTCAACGAGGGGTTGGCTCACAGTTGCTCCGTTTTCTGGAGATTTTATGTTTATCTCTGGTCCAGCTATCAATTTTCTTGCTTGGTAGAAAGAATAAACGCCAATGATCAGTATAATGATTATTGCGAACGACAATCTGAGCCAGAATTTTGTATCGTTTCTCATACTGATTTTGTTTCTAGAAGACTTCCTCTGTTTCTTCTGCGGCGGCCTGCTCTGGAATAAAACCTATTACTTCTCTTGGTTTTGCCCCATCTCCCGGGCCAATGACGCCACGCTCTTCTAGAATATCCATCAGTCTAGCCGCGCGAGCATAGCCAATACGTAGTTTTCTCTGCAAATATGACGTAGAGGCTTTTCCAGCTTTGGTTATTATTTCTCTAGCTTCTTCATATAAATCGTCATCGTCTCCGACGTCGGCATTGTCATCTAGGTTAATTGAGGCGAGGGTATTATTTTTTTCAGTGTCTCCAGCAATGTTTATCTCTGTTGGAAGAGCATCCTTGTATTCATTTATTAGATAACTGACGACATTTTTTACCTCAGCTTCTGTTATGTAGGCAGATTGAATTCTTTGAGGACTAGACATTTCACCAGAAAGATAAAGCATATCTCCGGCACCTAGGAGTTCTTCAGCTCCTCGGCTATCAAGGATTGTGCGTGAGTCGATTTGTGAAGCCACCTGCAAGGCGACACGAGCGGGGATATTGGCTTTAATGAGTCCAGTAATAACATTTACCGAAGGTCTCTGAGTAGAAAGCATTAGGTGAATACCGACAGCTCGACTCATTTGGGCCAAACGAACAATGGCGGATTCAAGTTCTCGCGGATAGGTGGCCATGATATCAGCTAATTCGTCAATAATGACGACAATATATGGCATTGTCTCTGGTATCTCGGCTTCCGCATTTTTTTCTGCTTTCTTTAGTTTGGGAGCCAATACATTTTTATGATAAGACTCGATATCTCTTACGGTCTCCTGTTCCAAAATGTCGTAACGACGATCCATTTCTTTGGCTGCCCATTTTAAAGCGAGGATAGCCTTCTTTGCATCAGTAATAACTGGTGTTAATAGGTGAGGAATCTTGTTGTACATGGTTAGCTCTACGCGCTTAGGGTCAATCATGATGAAGCGTAAATTTTCTGGAGAGTTTCTGTAGAGCAGGGAAGTAATGATTGCGTGAATGGTTACAGACTTACCTGAGCCAGTAGCTCCGGCAATAAGCATGTGGGGCATCTTGGCCATATTGGCAAAGTGGGATTTTCCAGAGATACCCTTTCCAAGAGAAACAAGAAGTGATTTTTCTGATTTTTGGAATTCTTCTTGTGATAGGAGGCTTCCAAGACCGACAGTTGTTTTTATGCTGTTTGGTATTTCAATACCAACTAGAGACTTTCCTGGGATAGGCGCTTCGATACGAATAGGGTGGGCAGCTAAAGCCAAAGATAGGTTGCTTTGAAGACCGACAATTCGAGCAAGCTTTACTCCTTCTGCTGGTTTTAATGCATATCTTGTCACTGATGGTCCGATTGATATTTCATCCATCTCTACGTCAATTCCAAAGTTTTGTAGAGTGCGCTTGATGATGTTTGCATTAGCTTTTATATCTCCGACTCCAGGTTTGCCCTTATCTAATTCGAGCAAGGAAAGAGGGGGAGGGTTGAAGGCTTTGTTCGTCCCCTTGAAAACGGAGATAAAGGAGAAAGAATCGGTGGTGTCTTTTGTTTCAGTTTTCTCTGTTTTGTTTTTAGTTTTTTCAGTCTTCTGTTCTGGTTCTGGTGTCTCTGGTTTTACTGGAGTGACAATCTTACTCTCAATCTCCTCGTCTTCCATATCTTCATTTTTTGTGACATCTTTTTTGTTTTTCTTTGGCCAAAGGAAGGACAGGTGAGAGAGGCTAATTTTTGTATCGAACATTATAAAAGTAGAGATTGCCAAAAGAGCCACTAAAAAGATGGAAGTCGCGTATGTATCGAATAGGGAGACAAGAGGATTGGCAACAAGACTACCCACTAGACCTCCTCGTTCTGAAGACGCTAGGCTAATCAACCCAAGACCGCTGAGAAGAAAAAGAAACCCCCCAATAAATTTTGAGATCACTAATCTTTGTTCAAATGTTTTCCAGAAGCTTATTCCTAGTATCACTAAAGTGACAGGCAGAAGAAAATATCCGATACCAAGAAGGTACTCAAAAAAAGAAAAAGTATATCCTCCTACTGGCCCTCCCAAGCTATCTCCGGCACCATTTTTAATTGAAGCTAAAATGAGAAATAAAGTGATTGCAAAAAAGATTATTGCTATCACTCCGTGGAGAGTTTCTTGTTTTAATTCTTTGAGAAAATTAAAGGACTTAGCATTTTGTTTATCGTTAGATTTGTTGTTTTTCTTGGCCATGCTTCAATTATAGCCCATCATGGTTTACTTTTAAAATTGTCCTATATATAATGCACCTACTCACTAGCTTTTGACCGATAAAAGGATGACCTATTGATAAAAGACATTAAGCAAAATTCTCTCAATAAAAAACAAATGGAAAACGAAAAAGACAAAGTCATAAGGACACTCGAAAATCTTATACAGCAAGGGTTTTTAGGTGTTAAAGGACATCATGCCTTTATATATGTTAAGGTCCAAAAGCTTGTGGCTGCGTGCTACTTAATAACAGATTTGATGAAAGATTCGGAACCTCTCAAGTGGCATATAAGGGACACCGGTCTTAGCCTGTTGTCTGATAACTTGAATCTTATTCGAGCATCTTCTGCTGACCGCCGGGTGATTTTCGATGTTGTCTCTGGGCTGTCTTTGGAGATCATTTCCTTCATAGAAATAGCCTACATCGCTGGTCTCGTGTCTCCTATGAATTTTTCACTTTTACAGAAAGAATTTAGTGACCTGATTACTCTTATACAAGAGAAAGAAAATCCTAAAGCATTAGAGTCGAGCTTTGTCCTTTCTAAGCAGTTTTTGGAAGTGGATAAAAGTCTTTACGCTGAGGGTTATGATAAAGGACAAAGTACTAATGTCCTTAATAATATGTCCTTTAGAAAAGAGAACCAGCCGACGCACCAAAAGACCTCAGTACAACGTAATCCTCAAAAGGACAGTGGTAGTAATGATAAAAAAAATGACCGACAAGAACTCATCATCAATCACTTAAGAAAGGTTGGGGGAGAGATCAGTGTCAAAGAATTTTCAGGAGTGATTCCTGGTTGTGGAGAAAAGACTATTCAAAGAGAACTCCTGTCTTTAGTGGCAAAAGGAGTCCTTAAGAAAGTTGGGGAGAGGCGTTGGAGTAAGTATTCTCTCCGCTAGTTTTCTTGATTGACTTTAGGCGCTTAAAAGGTTATATTGTAGGTCACTCTGCGATGGTTATCCACAGTATTATTTTTGCTATCGTAGAGCCATAATATTATAATTTGCTGTAAGAGCGGAACGAAGGTTCTGTTCTTGCCGCAGATACGAATAAGTTCATTGACAATTTATTGACAGTTTTAATTCTCCCGAATTTCTTTTTCCCTATACGTTTAGTTTAAATCTAGAAAAGCGGTCTATCATTACTAACTAATTTCTAGAGATCGTGTCGATCTTACTCAGCCTCTTTTTTTACGAAAAAAGAATCGAGTAAAAATATGAAATCTAGAAAATAGTAAAAACATTGTTTGAACAAGAACGAAAATAAATTAAGGATATTTTCTTTTTGCCCAAGCATTGCAAATCACAGAGAATATTGGTTTGTCGAACTGATTTAACCTGTGATTGAACACAACTTCGTCTATCCACGCTTATCACCATTAGTAGTAATCTGGAAGGACGCGGTTAATAAAATTAATTATGAGTAAAATTGTAAAAATTTCCGTAAGCGTTGCTGGCGTCGCTCTTGCCCTTGGCATGACCGTAGCTTCTGCAGCTGCTTACACCTTCACTGCTGCTCCTCTTACTGTAGGATCACGTGGTGCAGACGTTCAAGCACTTCAAGTGTTGCTTAACCAGAACGCAGCTACTCAGGTAGCAGCTACTGGTGCTGGATCTCCAGGTAATGAATCAACATACTTTGGAGCAAAGACAGCGGCTGCTCTTGCAAAGTACCAAAAAGCAAACGGCATCAAGCCTGCTTCTGGTTACTTTGGAAAGATCACACAAGCTTTTGTTAATAATGCAGGTGGTGTAGCTAATCCTAACCCAGGAACAGGTACAACAACTTCACCTACAGCTTCAGGTGTTACAGCTTCATTAGCTGCTGACAACACTCCAGCTGGTTCAATCGTTGCCGGTGCTGCTACTGCAGAACTTGCTCGATTCAACTTCTCTGGAACAGGTGTTGTTACTAACTTGAAATTACAGCGAATTGGTCTATCCACAAACAACTCAACATTGCAAAATGTTTACTTGTACGCTGGAGCAACTCGTTTGACTGATTCAGGTTCAGTAGCTTCTGATGGTTCTGTTAGCTTCAACGCTCCTAACGGCCTCTTCACAGTTGCCGGTTCAAAGGAGATCACAGTTCGAGCTGATCTTATCCCTGTATCACAAGGTGGACAGACTGCAGGTACTGTAGGAGTTTCTCTTACAGGCTTCACAGTTGGTGGCGTAGCTGCTTCAGTTGGTATTACCGGAAACCAAATGGTTATCGTTAACACAACTCCTGCTTCTGCTTCCTTCAACGCTTCAGGTGTTACAAACCCTGGAAACGGAGCAACTGTACAGGCTGGTACTTCAAACTTCACCCTTTGGTCACAAACTCTTCAGGTTTCAACCCGAGCAGTTAACCTAAAGGCAGTTACCTTCCGATACATTGGTTCAGCTCCAGCTTCCGCTATCTCAAACATTCATTTGTATGTTGATGGCGCACAGGTTGGAAACACTGGAACAATTGCACCTATCAACGGTACTAGCTACATTGTCTTCGATCTAACATCAACACCTTATACTGTAACTACAGGTTCACACACTGTAGAAGTACGAGCTGACGTTGTTGGCGGAGCAAACTACAGCTTCACCGTGTCATTGCAGAATGCTGCTGACATCATGATTGAGGATTCACAGCTTCCTGGAACATTCGTTTCAGTAGTTGGTATTCCTGGATACACATCTGGAAACTCAGTTGGAATCTCAGCTGGTTCAAACTCAGTGACTGTTGATCCTAACTTCACAACTACAACTGTAACTGGCGGAGCAACTAACGTTCCTATCGCTCAGTTCAAGTTCACTGGTTATGGTGAAGATACAAAGATCTTGTCATTGAATGTGACACCTAAGATCAATGGTTCAACTTCAGGAGTAAGCCTAAACAATGTGTCATTGTATGCTAACGGAGCTCAGGTTGGTTCAACCCAGAACTTCAATGGTACAGCTTTGACCTTTAACCTAGGTTCATCTCTTATCATTCCAAATGGTCAGTCAGTTATCCTTACTGTTAAAGCAGATCTAGTTAGCTCATCAAGTGTTAACGTCACATCTGGTACTTTGACTGTAAACGTTGCTGGTACAACCAACAACGCTCAGGGTATGAGTTCACAACAGACACTTACAATTCCAAGCACAACAGGAGTTACAAGCAATGGTCTAACTATCGGTGCTAACAGCATCACAGTTGCAAAGAATGCTTCTTTGACAAACCAGAGCGTTTCTCCTAACACTGCAAACACAAAGATCGGATCATTTATAATCCACGCTGGTTCAGCTGAAGGATTAC
>CAJBRS010000119.1 GCA_903958115.1 uncultured bacterium
ATCTTCGATGGACCGCCAAATCCTCCAATGCATATTTTAATTCAATATGACGAAGAGTTAGCTATCTCTAAAAAAGATGTCGCAGGTTTAATTAAAAAGATTTTATATAAAGCACCAAAAGAAAAAGGAAAAGTTGTCAATCCTACTCCTGGATGTTTTGTAGAAAAAAAATCTTTCGAAGCATTAGTAGAAGAACTGAACAAGGAAGGAAAAAATATTTATTTATTGGACAAAAAGGGTGAAGATATTAGGAATTTAAAGTTAAAAGGAAACGAAGTTTTTATTTTAGGAGACCAAGATGGTTTTCCAGACGATAAAAGGCACATCCTAAAAAGAATAGACAAGATAACTGTCTCTCCAAAGATATTATTTGCAAGTCAAGTTTTGACTTTGGTCCACAATGAATTGGATAGGCAAGAAGTTGAATAAAAATGGAAAGATGGTTAAATTTAAAGAGAGAATCTCAGAAAAAGATAGAACTTCTTGCATATGCGCTAAGAAATGATTTTGGAAACGAATGGTGGAATTTTACTCAATTTGTTCCGCACAATCCAGCACGGCAACCAACTTCAGAAGGATATTCTTTGGAGGATTGTTTTAAAGAGAGAGGTAAGTTGGAAGACAGAAAATTAATTATTGGTCAAGTATTCCCTAGTAAAACTGTAATTAGAATGGCATTCTTGAAATTTCCAACATGGGCGGATTTTATGGTAGAAAATACTCCTGAAAATTATTTAAAAGTTGCAGGGATATTTCCTCAAATATTTGGTTATGAAATTGAAAAATATCCGCATCAAATAACTGCTGGCTAAACACAATAATCCTTAAATAATCTGTTTATCTTAAAAAGAAATGAGTAAAGTAAAACCAATCACATTTGCAACGCTAAGAAAAATAGGTGAATTAAGTGATCTTTTAGATAGAGAAAGGCTAAAGATTAATGCACTATTATCTGCCGAATTCCATAATGGGTCTCTGAGATTTGTACAATACCATGCTGAACATCTTTCTTCCAGAGATAGAGAAACTCTGCAGATTGAGTATGCTCATTTAGGAGCAAAATTAATCAATCCTGATGCAGGCGATGCAGCTGGTTATTCAAATCCAGCAGACGTATTAGAATTTAATTATCCTCCCAATGATTAATCTTATAAACTCTCAATCATTTTAACAACCATGACAAAAAAAGCGGTAAAATTTACAATAAACGGAACAGTTCAGGGAGTTTTTTTTAGACAATTCTGTAAAGATAAAGCAGACGAACTGGGATTAAAAGGATACGTGCGAAATTTAGAGTCTAGCAACGTGGAAGTTTTGGTCGAGGGAGACAAAGAAAAAATTGAAGAAATGTATAAAATTTTAAAACAAGGCCCGCCACACGCGCAAATTAGAGACTTAAAACCAGAAGAAAAAAAGTGGTCTGGGGAATTCAAAGAGTTTACGATTATGCGATTCTAGTGTAACTATTGAGTTGTAACAAATACAAAGGTTTTTAAGGTCAAATTTGATAGTCTTTCTATGTTAAAAACTAATGTTGATTTACTAGAAAGAGAATTACTTGAAGAGGGGTTTTCCAATTCAGTTAGTCCTCTCTATGAGCTCTTAGATGAAAGAGTAATGTCCGTTTATCAAACTCTCCAATCAAATACTAAAGCAGAAGCAATTTCTA
>CAJBRS010000120.1 GCA_903958115.1 uncultured bacterium
AACCCGTGCTACGCAGTTTAACCCTACCGGGATGGTTCGAAAATACGCCAACCTTCAAAAGAAGCGTATCTATATTCCTGAACTTAAAAAATACATGGTGCTTACCATTTCAGCACGAGCTATCAAGACTATCAACAAAAATGGTGCTTATGCCACTCTCAAAAAAGCTGGCTTAATATAATCAACAAACCCTTATTTAAGAAAAATGGACTGCCAGAAATGGCCGTCCGTTTTTTCTTCGATCGTACCAAGTTCAAAAGTGATTAATGGTTTCACATTATTTTTTACCAACGTCTCCATCGTCTGTTTGTGAGGAAAGCCATAGTGATTGTTTAGCCCCGCAGAAATAATCGCGATCTCTGGCGAAACAGCTTTGACATACTCCTTAGTCGTTGAAGTCTTCGATCCATGATGACCGAGTTTTAATATTTGCGCTTTCACATCATCGTGCTGAGAAAGTAAATACTTTTCTATTTTAGATGTAGAGTCTCCTTGAAGCATTACAGCGGTATTTTTATAAATCAATTTAGCCACGACAGAGCCATCATTTGTTTTCCAAGAAGAGACATCTCTGTCTGGAAACAAAATATCTATATAAATATTTCTCTTTTGATCAAGTATTATTTTTGTACCTTTGCGAGCAAGCATTTTGGGAATGTGACGTTCATTTACCATTTGTTCGAATCTTCTATATGTTGCCGATTTAGAAATAGTACCAGGTTCAAGTAACTCGCCGACGGAATAATTACTTTCCAAGAGATCAATAAATCCTGCAAAATGGTCAGCGTCTGGATTTGTAACCATAATCGCACCAAAGGAATGCTTATAAAAAGGAACTTCTTTGGATAATTCTCTTAGTAAACTTCTATCTGGGCCACCATCAATAATCACTGTATTACCATTTGGTGCTTCGATAAAAATAGCGTCACCTTGACCAACATTCAAGAAAGCCACTTTCAAAATACTGCCCCGACCTTCGGCAAAGACGACATACCAAACAAAAGCAGTACTGATAAGTACTGCCAACATTGAGACAACCTTTAGTGCTATAATTACATCGTATTTTTTCAATTTATTAGTTTTTAAAATTAAATTTTATGAATCCATACGCAGAACAAACATTTAACATCCCAGAGCTTAAAGGAATTTCTGCTAAAACCACCGAGACACATCTAAAGCTTTATGCTGGATATGTAAAACAGACAAATACTATTCTTGGACAGATTGCGGAGCTATCAAAAGATGCTGAAAAAAATTCACTGATTCTGAGTGAACTGCAACGGCGCTTTGCTTTTGAATTTGATGGAATGCGTAATCATGAATATTTTTTCAAACAATTTGAAAGTGGTGCTTCTGTAATTTCTGAAGGAACTGCTAGTAGCTTGAAATCTGAAATCGCGGCAGAATGGGGAGATTTTGACTTGTGGCTTAATCGTTTTAAAAACATTGCCTTAACCCGTGGTGTAGGGTGGGCAGTTCTGTATTACGATCCAATCACAAAAAGACTCTTAAACACTTGGGTAGATGAACAACACATCGGGCACTTAACCTCACTCAACTTTATTCTTGGTTTAGATGTATGGGAACATGCATTCATCCTTGACTACGCTCCAGCTGATAAGAAGAAGTATGTTGATGCATTTTTTGAAAATCTAAATTGGGCGGTGATCGAGAAGCGTTTCGTCGATGCAACTTCAGCAAAATAACAGCGTAAAGAAAATAGACGAGAACAACAATTTTAAAAGAAAATATAGGGATAGAAACAGCGGCGAAACTTTGTTTCGCCGCTGTTGTTACAACAAATAAAATATAACTAAGTAAAAAATTAGACACAAAACCAAGTGCTAGAGCTAAGGGTAAATTAATAAAGGACAAAAGCCCAGTCAAGAAACCGATTAACATCGTAAAGGGAACAGGAAACAGAACCAAAAGATTGACGGGTAAAGCAACCATTGAAAAAATACCAGATTGGTACAAAAGAAATGGTAAGAGAAAAATCTGTGTTGCTACTGTAGAAACAATAGTCTCGCGCAATTTAAAAACATCTGAAATATTAATCGCATAAAGAGTAATGACTGGAGAGACCACTAGCAGGCCCAGTGTCGCTCCGAAACTCAACTGAAAAGATGGATCGAAAACTAAGATCAATGGATTCATAAAAACCATTAGTAGAGCTGAAAAAAGTAATGCGCGCATTACGTCATATTTTCTTCTTAATAACTTTCCTAGAATTGCAATAATCGTCATTACGGCCGCACGTACTGAAGCTGAAGAAGCGCCCGTCATTAATACAAATAAAATAACTGATCCTGCACTAAGACTAAAACCCAACAACCTAGGTAAAAAAGAAAACGCCGAAGCAATAGCTTCAGCTACAATGGTAATGTTGTACCCAGAAATCACCACCATATGGATCACGCCAACTTTTTGAAAATTATCTAACAACCCTTTTCCGAGTGATTGTTTTGTGCCAAGAAGCAACCCACCAAGTAAAGATAAATTAGGTTCTGGAATTACTTCCGCCTCATGATTTAAAAAAGAATATTTAATTTTTAATAGGTTACTTTCAAGCCATTCGCCATGATCATGAGAAATATTTTTCACAGTCGGTTTATTTAACTGATATAAGATTCCATCTTTTTCTAAAAAACGAACATAATTAAATTCCCTTCCAGAATCAGTTTTAAAATTTCTCGGCAGTTGAAGTACTCCACTAAAATTAAATTGATCACCGTATTGTATATTTGAATAAGGATCAACAGTAATCAAGACAAGTCCTCGATCAGTGAAAACTTTCTCAGAAAGAGAGTCGATTCGAATTGTAAGACGCAACGAGTTGTCTCGTCTGTCGGGCTCAGCAACCACAGTGGCCGAACCTTCTATCTTCTTCTCTATAAATTTTTGGAGACTATTATGCTCTAGACGCATGGTATAAAAATAAAAACGACCAAAACCAACAAGAAAAGCTGCTGAAAATAAAAGATAAAATTTAATAGTCTTCATTTTGAATAAAATGAAGCGACTAAAACTCCAACCAAAAAACCAAAAAATACAACATAAAATTTCACCGACAAATTAAAACAAAACGGAAGTGAAATAAACTTAAAAAGACAATAAAATAATCATGAATTCAAATCTCAAGGGTTCCTTGCATTATCTTATATAATGTGCTATATTACAGTTTCACACCGAAGATATGGTTGCTACGACAAGGGTGTCATAGCTCTTTGGAAAACCAAAAACAAAACAACAGAAAGGAACGACCATGAAAAAAATCATGACCGCTCTACTCGCATCCGCAGTTATCGGAATGGCCTTTGGCCAGACCGTTCGCGCCGACAGCCAATCGCCGCCCGGAAAAACTCTCCTAGTCGCCACGCCGGCACCTGAGAACTATTCCTTCAGCATCGACGCCTCGGCCTTCGCGCAGCCCGCGCTCGCCTACGTTTTCTACAAATCCGCTTCGCCGCCCGGCCAGATCGGCCAGTCGACGGCGTATTTTTTGAAAATGAGCACGAACGCGATCCCGGCTACGTCAATCGGCTCCATGCCGATCAGCACCGGTCCGCCGCAGAAAGACATCGCCTATTATATTATTACAGCGAGAGCTCAAGCGATGACCTTCACGAGCGGCGACTCCACCGGCGCCTCGACGACCGCAGCGATTAACTTTGGGAGGGGCGGACAGACCGTTGTCCTGACCACTTTTCAAAACAGCAGTCTTCCGTGCTAAATCAGCACCGACGACTGCAGTGACCAAAGTTATTCTGTTAGTTTGTAGTCTTTCGGCCAGTTGCCATATGAACTAGTACGTCACTCAGCGCTACCTGGACCGACGTCCTAGAACAACGGCGACACTGAAAAGCGCGCACGATGACCACTTCGAGACAGTAAAGCAAAAGGCTTTCACGGAGCCCTATGCTAAGTGATCCTCCTCTGCGCAATGCGCGACCAAATCAGCCAGACGCGCACTGGCAACTTGCGAAGCAACACCCTGCGACATGGAAGAAAGCCCCTAAAAGGCAATGTCGTAGAAGAGCCACCCGCAACGAAGCGAGACAAAGCACTAATGCCAAGTGCCCTCGCAACCCGAGCAGGTTTTCTAACCTTCCTTAAATGGAAATGCTCACCCCTCGGCCACCAGCACCACGTTTTGTGCTGGTGGCCGTTTTTTTTTACAAAAAAAAATATCAAAAGTTGCAAATATAAATAAACATTCAGTTAGCACCACTTGTACACAAAACACTCATGCAGTAGAGACTAAGACGCAGGTGGTGCTAACGATCAATTATTTAGATTTCCAACTTTTGATAATTTCCTTCTCTTCTATTTCACTCAAAGCCTTTTTATATTTTGCACCTGATTGCCCCTTCACCCTCTTTTCACATTCAACCCAAGTCTTGTGAGTTTTAATGACTCCGTCTAACATCGACAAATATGAATAAGCTACTGCCTTTGATCTAGCTTTAGCACTTTTATTTGATGTCTTTTTCTCACCAATCAAATGCCCGGAGAAATTATTCGTATCAACAGAATATTCTGAAAGTGCTCCTTTGTATAAATCTATCGTCACTTCATCAGCAAAAGCTGTAGCAATTTCATCACAACGTTCATTGGCAGGAATACCAGCATGTCCAGCAACATAATTCCAACTTATTTTTTTGCCTGAAGTGACAGACATCAATTCCTTCCACAAATCCTGATTGAGTACTGATTGTTTTGCACCAGTGATCCAATTATTTTTTTGCCAACCATGAACCCACTTAGTAATACCATTTATTAAATAAGACGAGTCTGTATAAACGGAAAAAATTTTATCTTCAAAATTTTTTCCGTGATTATTAAAATTCTTAAAAGCCTCGATCGCCGCCATCAATTCCATTTTATTATTAGTAGTATTTTTGTCTCCTCCGCCAAGCTCCTCAACTTTCATCTTTCCAGAAGCCTCCGGATAAATTAGCACAGCGCCCCAACCACCCGATCCAGGATTTCCTCTCGATGACCCATCTGTAAATATTTTTATTTTCTCCATGACTATATTATATCAACAACTCTTAAACGAAGCTCGGGGAAGTTTCTAAATACTGATTTCTCTAGATTAGCCAAAAGTGTAATAGTCGAACCCGTCTTAGCTTTCTCTAAGTTTGGAGAATCGTCTGCAAAAAATTTAATCGCTTTAATTTTTTTACCCTGACTGTTCTCAAAAATAAGCTCAAGGTGTCCCCCTTCTTTTCCAAAACGTTTTGCTTCTTTTATATGAGCGTTCCTAAAACTGAACACTGGTTTACGATTCCCTTCACCAAAAGGTGCAAGTTTATTCACTGTTTCATACGTTCGCCAATTAACATCGTCAATTAAAAGCTCCTTATCAATAGACTGCTCTTCAATTTTTTCCGGAATTTCTACTTTTCCATATGCTCTCTCAAGCTCATCTTCTAAGAGATGAATCTTCTCGTGAGACACTGAGAAACCACCAGACATACCATGACCACCGAAATCGAGGAATGTGTTTGGTGCTGCTGCCTGCATGATCGAAACAAGATTAACATCTCCAGAACGACATGAACCTTTAATCACCTCCCCACCCTCACGCCCCCACAAAAAAACGGGTTTGCCATGTTCGCGCATTAGAGTATTGGCGGCTAATCCCAAAATGGCTGGTCGCCAGTTTGGATTACCCATTACCAAAACTTTTTTTGTCATCGCCACTTCTCGCCCTTCAATTCTTTTTTTAATTTCCTTTACCATAGACGCCACCAGACCTTTTCGCTCATCATTAATTTTATTCAAATGATCAGCAATAATTCCAGCTTCGACTTCATCTTGTGTCGACAATAATCTAAATGCATCGAAAGGCACCCCCATTCTAGAGGCGGCATTAATACGTGGAGCGACAGTAAACCCAATATCATCTTCCACTAAATTTCGCTGATCTGTTTTTGCTAATCGTAATAATTTTTGAAAACCAGGACGTGGAGATTTTCGTAAAACTTTCAAACCATAAGAAGCAAAAACACGGTTCTCTCCAAGAAGCGGAACCATGTCAGAAAGAGTTGCCATACCCACCATGTCGAGAAGCCATTTCTCCCAACCCTCATTAATACCAAAACGATTTTTCTGTAAAATTCCCTGAACCATTTTATAGACCACCCCGGAGCCACAGAGCATTTTTTCTGGATACTCACACCCTTCTTGTTTGGGATCAAGAATTGCAAAAGCCTCCGGTAATTTTTCTCCAGGCAAATGATGATCGGTAATAATTACATCAATACCAAGTCTGTTGGCCAGAGCCACATCCTCCACATCTGTGATACCACAATCTGCAGTGATTAAAAGTTTTGCTCCACCCTTTGCGAATTCTTCAACAGCTTCGAGGTTGAGACCGAAACCTTCATCGTGACGATGAGGAATATAATTTTCAAAATTTGTGTATCCAATCTTTTTAAAAAAATCATGCAAGATCACTCCAGCAGGAATACCATCACAATCATAGTCAGTGAAAAAAATAATCTTTTCTTTATTTTCAATCGCTTGCAAAATTCGATCAACAGCCTTGTCCATATCTTTCATTAGAAATGGATCGTTGACATGATCTTCATAAGAAGGATTCAAAAAATACTCCACATCTTTTTCCGTCGTAATACCACGCTTATTTAGGAGCTCTTGAAGTAATTCTTGCATGGGGAGATTCTAGCACATATAATACCGTCATGCCTGAATGCTTATTTTGCAAAATAATAGCCGGAGAAATCCCCTCTTATAAAGTGTATGAGGATGCTGATACTCTAGCTTTTTTAGATATTAATCCCAACAATTACGGACATACTCTTGTCATTCCTAAAGACCATTTCGAAAATATTTATACAACACCAGATGAGACCCTGTGCAAAACAATGATAGTAGTAAGAAAATTAGCTACAGCTATCAGAAATGGAATGGAAGCTGACGGGATAAATGTCACTATCAATAATGAACCGGCTGCGGGTCAAGTTGTAGATCATCTTCACATCCACATCATTCCACGTCACGAAGGAGATTGGGAAACAAAATCGCAACATCTTAAATATAAAGATGATCAAGCCATTGAGACTATCGAAAAAATAAAAGCTGCTTTGCAGTAGTTTGGGGGAGACTAAGACTTGGGCAAACGCCCCGGAGTGGTCTCCAACAAACTACTGCAAAGCAGCTTTTAATTTTTCAACGCCTCAATACCCGGCAAAGTTTCATCTAACAAAAATTGTAACATTGCACCGCCTCCAGTTGAAATAAATGATATTTTATCTTCTACGCCAGACGAAGAAATTGCGGCTAACGTGTCTCCTCCTCCAACAATTGTTTTATCTCCAGACTCTGCAAGAATCTTCACTAAATCAATTGTTGGCTGGATAAAACCTTTCTCATAGTTACCAAGTGGACCGTTCCATAAAACGCACTTTGATCCTTTAACGAGGTCGGATAAATTGGCTAATGTCTCTGGGCCAGAATCATAAATTGTTTCAGTTGCTAAAACTTCATTTACCTTTCGAATTATTTTTTCTCCGGATTCTGTCAAAACTTCAACATCCCTTGGGATAATTAATCGTTGATCACCTAACAAATTTTTTATATTGAAATCCCCATCAGAGACAAGAGACTTCCCCACCTCATAACCCATCTCCTTAAAAATATTATTGGAAAGAGCTCCTCCGACAAAAACATGCTCTGCCAAAGAAAGGAATTTCTCTATTAGTGGTAATTTTGTATCAAATTTTGCTCCACCCAAAATAAACAAAAAAGGATGCGGTGGATTAAAAACGCTACTTAGATTTTTAATTTCAGCGTCCATTAAAAGTCCCGCGTATTTAGGTAAAAATTTTGGCACACCGACAATAGAAGCGTGTGCTCGGTGAGAAACAGCAAAGGCATCGTTAATATAAATATCGGCCAGTGAAGCTAGGGCTTTTGAAAAAGCTTCATCGTTGTTCTCTTCACCGGGGTTTTGACGAAGATTTTCAAGAAGAACAATGTCACCATTTTTCATAGAAGTAACAGTCTCGGCCACTACTTCCCCGATCACTTTTCCTATAAACTTTACAGGGAAATGACTCTGTAAATATTCCCCAACTGGAGCCAATGTTATTCCACTTTTTTCATCAAGGTGGCTAGCCAAAATCACTCGCGCACCTTTATCTTTGAGCCAATTAATTGTTGGCAAACTTTTAATAATTCGATAGTCATCGACCACTTTTCCATCTTCAATCGGAACATTAAAATCAACTCTAAGAAAAACTTTTTTACCCAAGACATCACCAATATCTTCTAGATTTTTTATTATCATTTTTTATTTTTCAACAACTTTAACAATTTTTACAAAATTTTCTGGATTAAGACTCTCACGGCCAACTAATAATCCATCTACTTCACCATCAGCAATTAACAACTCAGCATTCTCTTCGTCCACCGATCCACCATAAATAATAGAAATTTCTGAGGCAGCAGCGGTGTTATAAATATCTATTAGATGCTTACGTATGAAAATTGTCATTTGATGAAGATCGTGGGCAGTCACAGCTTCCTTCCCTTTTCCGATAGCCCAAACAGGCTCATAAGCAATAATAATATTGCTTGCAAATTTTCTTGGAACGCCCTTGAGTGAACCGACAATTTGTTCTTTTAAAAAACCAAGGTAAGAGCCTCTCTCATCTCTTTCTTTTTCACCAATACAGACAATAGTGGTCAAACCAGCCTTTAATGCCACAGCAACTTTCTTTGCTACATCAGCGTCAGTTTCCCCTTTCGCTCGGCGCTCTGAATGTCCAATGATTGTATAAGTTGCCCCAACATTTTTAAGCATTTCCGCACTTATCTCTCCAGTAAAAGCCCCTTTGGACTCAGAAGAAATGTCTTGCGAACCGAGAAATATTTTTTCTTTAGTGAATAAACCTCTTAATTCATTTAGATATACAAAAGGTGGGCAAATTACAACCTTCACATCAATATCTTTGATGCCGTTCTTAATTCCTGTAAAAATGCTTTCCGCTTCTTTAAGAGTGGGTGGATTTAATTTCCAATTACCAACAACAATCATCCGCTGTTTTTTTGCCATATTTTTTATTATACCATTATTGACTACTCTCAGACCAACTCTGGACATTCCAAGCCCCCGACGGACCATTAGAAAAATTTACATTAGCCAACCCTCCATCATAAGTAACGGTCGTGCCCCCACTAGCCATTATTTTGTATGCTGTTACTTGTTTTACATTGACTGCGCCATTTAAAGACATCACTCCATTCTGAGCAATTAAAATTACTGCCCCAGCTCCCCCATTTATAGACACAGCATTATTGCCACCGCACAGAGGACCTACGGGACAATCGCTGGTAGTTAAAAGAAAAAGAAAGCTTCCAAGCTGCCCAGAACCAGACAGCGACTCACCACCAGAGAGACTAACATACCCATCACTTACCAAGACACCACTTCCATTTCCATAACTAGAAGCTAGTTTAATTTTACCTCCCCCTTCTACAATTATATTTCCTGTAACATAAACTGTACCACTTAAAGTCAGTGTTCCACCATTATTTACGACAAGATTTCCTATAATTTTTGTTGGACCAATGGTGGCTCCCGACGAACCAACAATATAATCATTAGAAATAGTATTACCCAGAGAACCTTGATCTTTTAAAGATTTAACATCGTCATCAGTAAAAGGCATACCGACTATAGGAACATCACCCTTAGAAATATTGCAAGGCTGATTATTATTAGACCCACTTTGACAATAAAGATTCCCCGCTACAGTTGCACCTTGCACATTATGAGCCCAAGCAATACCAATAGTACTTGTCCCTATCAAGACTCCCCCAGGATTATCATCTCCTCCAATTGAAGATGACGAAGCTGCTATCGCTGACCCAGTAATAACCGCCCCGTTAGTAGCGATGATATTTCCATTGGAATAAACATTTCCTTTTATGACGGAACTTCCGCTCAAAACAAATCCCCCTCCTCCAGCCTGAACTCCATAGTTAAAAGCTGCGCCCACACCCTCCGACACGGTTGTGGTAATTGCTCTGCTTAAAAAATCAAAATTACCAACTGTATATATTTTCTTTGTATCTAGCGTCGTCAAAATTGTTGCTGTGGCAGAGGCGCCATTCAGCGATAGAGCCCAAATTGGTGGCACATTAAGATTACTGTTAAGACGATAGATAGCGTCTTCATTTAATGATTCGGCAACATAATAACTCTGTCTACTACGAACAAATTCATGAGAAGACTTCAAATGGCGAAGGAGAGGGGTCATAATTCCAACAATCATTATCAAAGAAATAATCATAAAAAAGACGACTGCGGTAATGATCGCCTGCCCCTTGTTATTTTGTTGTATTTGTTTTTCTCTCATACTAAATACTTCATTTTTATCAATAGCTTCCCCTCATAACAGCTGTATCATAAAAATTCTTACTCTTAAAAGCACTGCTCGTACCAGACTGCAAGGTCATTTGTATTTTAACTCCACTTGAATTACCTGTACTAATAGGAGAAAAGAGTAAGTTGGAAACAGTCACGTCGGAATCAGACAGTGGCCCACTATAAGAACCGTTTTCATCAACCAAAAGAGTTCCCGAACTTACATAAAAACGGACAACCAACGGATTATTATCTGAATCGAAAGTATTCAGCGTAATTGAGTTGGGATTAGTGCTAGTTGAAATAGCTGCTATGCTAGATGAATTCTTAATATCTCTTTCAATTCGGTCTAATCCAAGCATGGCAGAATTTTCAATGTCTCTAGAAGATTTGATCGAGTAATAAGAACTCATAATAGCAACCAAAGAATTAATGACGACAATAAAAATAATAGCCAGGAGGGCAATGTAGACGATCGTTTCTGCTAGTGAAAATCCTTTTTTCATATTAGTTGTTAAAAATATTTGATATGTAGGTCACGATTGTTTTGGTATTCAATGATCCATTATAAAACCATGTGGTAGAAATATTCATCTGTCTTGTCCCAACATCAACGATAGCTCCCGGAGTCGAAGAGCTCACTAGATTAGAATTCGAATCACGATAAGCTGGATATAAAATAATTTTTCGAACAAAACCGTCAGTCGAAGTAGCGGTCGTTGTGGTCTGCCAGATTGATAGGCCACTATTCCAAGAAAGATAATAAGTTTCGCCAGTAGTAAGTGGAACGATGTTTGCCGTCCAGCCAGCATCCCTAATTGATCTCATCCCCTCTACCCCCTCTTCCAAAATAAAGGCCGACTGTATACTTTCCATATTCGATCCAGAAGCTTGCAGATATAAGACATAGGAAGACAGAATACCAGTTGTAATAAGAAGCATTATCGATGCTCCGATGATTACCTCTAAAATTGTAAAACCTTTAGTAAAATTATTCATTTCTAATTCGACTCAAAAAGTCCTGTGGAATAAATGGTTATGGTCTTCGTGCTCGTACTACCAAGAAGAGAAATAGTTATGGTGCCAGTAGCACTAGGTTTTCCGGCAACCTTAGTAAAGTAAAAATCAGAGGCTCCATCAGAAAGATTTGGAGTTATAACCAAGCGAGAATTAAGAGGATAAAGATCATTTGCAGTATCTGTTGAAGAATATGTCTTACCTTGAAAAAGGGTTATAGAAGTCGGACTAAAATGCAAACCGTACTCAGAAAAATTATTCGATGTGACACTCATAGACCTAGCTCTTTCCAAGTAAGAACCAACTTCTGCAGTCTCTTTCGCTAAAAGTTGATTATTATCTAAGTCATAAAAAGCAGAAAAGCTAATCAAGCAAATCAATACACCTATACCAATCACAATCAATGTTTCAAAAAGCGTAAAGCCTTTCATATCTATATATTGTTTAGCACTGAATACGTAGGGGTGATCATCGAAAAAGCAAAAAAACCGACAGCGGCACCAATAAATACCATCAATACGGGCTCAATAACAGTCGACATGTCTTTTGTCTTTTGTTCCACTTCGTCCTCATAAAAAACCGCTACACCCAGAAGCATCTCCGACAATTTTCCAGTCTCCTCTCCAACGCTAATCATTTCTGAAACAAAAGGAGGGTAGAGATCTGAATGAGCGGCGAAAATTGTAGCGATGCTGTCACCTTTTTGGACATATTTTATTACTTCATCTAGGACAGTTTTGTAATAAGAGTTTTGCAAAACCTCTTTGGTGATCTGTGCGGCTAAAACAACATCGACACCAGCAGACAAAAGAGATGACATTGTGCGAGCGGTTCTAGCGGCATTTGTTTCCTGAGTAATTCCAGAAATTATTGGCAAATGAAGAGCTGAGTAATCTAGTATTTTTTTACCAGCCGGTGTCTTGGATCCATAAATAAATCCAAATATAACCGCGAAGATAAGACTGAAAGAGATAAGATAATGATCTCGAAGGAAATCGCTCACAGCGACGATAAACTGCGTACTTGCTGGCAAAGGAGTATTTAATTCTTTAAAGGTGGCGGTTAGACTAGGAACCACGAAGATCATCATCAAAATACCAATCACTATCATAACGCTGAAGATAATCCCAGGGTATATCATCGCTCCTTTTATTTTTCTGGTCAGTTGATAAGTCTTTTCAATTTGCAAAGCAACACCTTTTAGAGAATCAGCCAATCCTCCAGATTCTTCACCAACCTTCACCATAGAGATAAATATATTAGAAAAAATCTTGGGATGTTTTTGCAT
>CAJBRS010000121.1 GCA_903958115.1 uncultured bacterium
AAGACCATACTGTTTGCCATTCAAGACAACGTGGGCACTAGCGACATCAAGCATCACTTCCCCACCAGAGATTTTAATTGGTGTTAATTGCCAAGCTAAAGATGTACCGTCTTTCATTATTACGCGAATATGAATAGCTAGATTGTTAGCTTCTGGCACTGATTTCAGTTTATAAGAAAAAGGAATTGTCTTAGTGGAATTGGAAGAAATACTTATAGGACCTTTTGTTTGAGAATCATAAATTAATCTGGCCACGTGACCGGTTTGATCTAAACCAACAAGAGAGACCATGTAGTTTAAGTCTGGAGTATCATTGGCATCACTATTTTGAACATCAAATGAACCGCTTATGGTGTCTCCTGCCCCATACGAGCTACCACCAAGAAAAATATTATTGATATACAAACGAGGTAGATTTTTACTAAGGGAGTTGAGAGAATTTATGCTAGATTGACCTTGAGCACGGACTAAACTAAAGGAAACAATAGAAATGACGATTAGAAGAGAAAATATTATTTTTTTCATTTAGTTTAATATTAAGATCTAATACCAAAAATTGTAGCATAAAAAAAACTACCTCGCAGGAATTGAACCTTTGAGATAGTTTGGTTTTTAAAGATCAGATATATTTCATCTTATTTGGATATTACAGACAACAGGAGGCCTTTCATTAACTCCTGGAAAAAGTTGGTATCCCTTTTCAGAAGACTGTAGATATCTACCGCGACGCCAGACATAGACAATTGATTTCAATGATCCCCTTTTAGCTGTCGGCACAATTTCTTGAACCAACTCATGGAGTGTGCTGGTATCAAGATACGTGTGTCTATATTCCAAAAGTACCTTGAAAGCGGCCTCCGCCACTGATCCCTTGCTTGAATTTGGATTACAGCGAGAAATTCGAGAATAACTTAAGCAGTGGCCAGTGTGAGTAGCCCTCAAAAAACCTCGCCTAACTCCCTGCCGACAAAAAGTACTGATTGTATTTCTCCGAACGCCCGAAGGGAGAATACTGCAAAGATCGGAAACAGTGAATGATGTACCATTCATCTTATTAACTGCTCCGGAGATAATTAGATAAGCGTTACTTGGTTTTCTAGTTTTAACCGACATGAAAACGTCCTCCTTTGGCTCAAAAAGAGCATTTTGATTTTAATGTAAATTAACACAAGTTTTAAAAAATATCAATAATTAATTAGGTGAGGGTAAACAATATTCAGCAAAAGCTCCCCGACTATTAGAAAATGGGTTCGCTCCAATTCCCAGAGGCAATAAATTATATTGAGTAGCTTCCGTCCTGAAAGTTAACCAGTAGCTGGTAGTACCAAAATTACTGGGAGTAAAAAGCTTCCCTCCACAAGTCAACCAATTGGTAGAATTAGAAGTATCTGAAGAATATTCATACCCAAGATCATTGTTATTAATTGGATCTTTTGGGATTGAAGATATGTATTTGGGAACTAAAGGACTTAGAGCATTCACGAAGTCTACGTAAGCAGCGGGATTTAAGCTAGCACCGCACAAATCATTACCAGAAGCCCCAGTACAACTTGGGTAAGATCCATTATCATTACGATAAGCCTCCAAAGCATTCTGAAGTTCTTTCAAACTGGCAAACCTGTAAGTGTCACGCGCCTTCGCCCGAGAAACATTTAAAGCAGAAAGTACAATAGCAGACAAAAGGGAGATAATTGCTATCACCACGAGCAACTCAATCAAGGTAAAACCTTTTTTGTAATTAATTTCCATAATATTGTCTAATCTGATTTAATTCACCGGATTGTTCTTGAGGTGATAATTTCTGGAAATCTGCTGTCTGCTCTATTTTTTTTATAAAAGAATCTTCTTTTTGTTTGGAACTATTAAAAATATTCAGACCAGCCTGATCACTCACAATAATAGTAACAACAGCAAAACAAAAAAATATAATAACTATCATTATATTTTTTGCTGACTTTGTATCTTTTGCTATACCCCTTTTAATTAGCCAAGAAGAAAGGCCTCCACTGACGCCTTGAGTTGTTTTTCTATCAGAAAGAATTGGTTTATTTAGATTATTAAAATTTTCTTCAAATTCAATTTTTGGCATGTGAGTACAATTATACAAGATTCATCTCCTAGTCTCAAAGTAAATTGGTCTTTATTACAAAAATATTGTAGTATGCGCTCGAAACAGGAATTCATTCCTTAGAAGGAGGTGATTAAATTGGACTCAGAAAGAAAAGAAGAAATAGCGATGATGTTGATGCGTAAGTTCTGGTTGCCCGGACATATCCATATTTTTCAGCACCACCTTGAGCGGGAGCTTGAGAAACGAGTGGATATTGACGAGCTAAGACAAGACATTGAGCAGTTTAGAGGAGAGGAAAAGTCGAGATGGACGAAGGCTCAATGGGGACAAATTGCCATGATCTGGCTTACATGGATGTATATCCCAGAAGATCAATACAAGGCCGGCATCACTCTGTACCGACACTCTCGGCGCAGTGTCGGTAACATCGCAGCCAAAATAGGTATCACTACAGCCGAAGCTATGGAACTCTTCCGCGAGGTTTTAATAGACCAAGTGAGAGAGACCTACCGAGACCCGGCAAATGATGAGGAATAAAGGTTGGAGATAAAACTCCCTAAAAGGATAATTGCACCTCTCGCGAAAGCGCCAAGGGCAGAACAAGAACCCTACCTAATTCCACACCGCGCTATTTTTCAATAGCGCGGTGTTTTTTGTTATCTAGGTGATATATATTCGTCCTCAAGCAATTCCCTTAAAAAATCTGGTGCATCCGGATCTCCTACAACAGACTGAAATATAGCTTCCGGCGTATAAATTGTGTTCAGATGATCTATCAATGACTGAGTAGCTGGATCACCTTTGGAATCAGGTTTATCTTCCTCAAGATTAAATTTGATCCCCTTCTCTCCAAATATTTTTTCCCTGACAAGTTGTACGAATTCTGGGGCACTTATTTTTTCATCTTTTATAAGGATCTTGTACTCATTTAAAACTTCGGCTATTGCTTTATTTAATTTGTCTTGGACACCTTCATGTATAAAATCACTTGCTGGTCTTTCGTTCATAATATTTTGGATATAGTTATAATACACAACATTATACATCAAATATCCATTTGACCAATTCTACAATTATTTATAAAATTTATACTGAAAAAACACAGAGAACAACAAAGAAAGGACAACACCAATGAGTTTTAATATACTAGGTTCTTGGCCAGATCAACTTGGTTTCATCGGCTAACAAATTCGATCGATCAGTAAAGGGCGCCCAATTCAACAGCTAACAGCTAGAGAATTGGGCGCCCTTTTTTCTTTTCTAAAAAAAAGACCCGCCCCTCGGTTTGGACGAGGTTTGGGTCTTTTGAATCCAATTTGGATCATTTACATGAGAAGATAAGGTCTATAAACGGTCAAATTTACTCTGAACGTCTGCTAACCTTTTCCCCTTCATTTCTTTTCACTATCTCAATTGGCTTTTTCGAATTACCAATAGCGATAAAAAAGATTGCTAGTGCGGCACACACAAATCCCACAAAATGATAAGGGGTTGGTACCTCCTTAACCCAGAGGAATTTGATTAATGCTCCAAGCACTGGCATCAAAACAAAGAGAATAGTGACTACCACCACATTACCACCGCTTGTGTATGCGCCAACATAAAAAAAGTCGGCAACAAAAAACATTACCGCTACCGCTACCAAAATTTTAAACGAACTTCCAGACGGCATTGCCATCGGTTGACCCGTTGATTTTTGGTACAAAAGCAAACAGACGCCGAGAGGAAGTAGGACGAGATAAAATCCCACCAACAAACTCACGGCTGAATATTGCTTCAATTTCACGTCGATGATCGCGTTTTGCACAGCATAAAGCGTGATCCCGATGAGAGCAAAGATAATTGATTTCAAAAAAACTCCTTGGTTAAATTTAACACTCTGTGTCCTATTTCCAGTCTATGCCTTCAGGCGGCCCATCATCACTAATGAAAGCCACAACAAAACGTGCAACGTCTTGCAACTCTTGCTGCGGAGCATCAGGACGAATAAGACTTTCATCTGCTTCCGCCACGAAGTATGTAATCGTGTTAGGAAATGGCAACTCATTCAGCGGAGAACGAGAGGAATCAATAAAGTTGAAATCAGAATCTTTTTCGGGATGATCGATATACAGCATCCACCCCTGCAAAGACTGGCCGTTTACCTTGAGAAGGCCTATAACGTATACCAAACAGCCCTCCTTCCCAATAATTGATACGCCTCCAAATGCGACAGCCTTCCCTTGCTCAATAAGCCGCACAACAGCATCAAGCGTCGAATCGGTCTCTACGCCAGGCGGCTTAGACAATGACCTTGGCCGCGCGGGGATAATCCCCTTACGTGGCAAAATAGCTTCTAAAATTGACATCTTATTTCCCTTTCAATTTGTTAAGTCATAACCATGACCCGTTTTCCCACCTGAGACATTACGACATAATTTACAGAAAGTAAAATTTTTACTCGAAGTTATCTATCCGCTCACACTAGCCATGGCAAAAAAAGAAAAACCCACCATCTCGTGACAGGGGTTCTCCTGAGCATTGAGATGGTGGGTTTAATTTGGTGTTTCCCGCAAGAGACTAATCGTCGTCGGCTCACCATAATCGACAATTTTAATTGTGCCGTCAGGATGACGACAAAACTGCGTCGAAGTGCAAATATCTGCCTTTCTGTAGGCATCGCTTTGATATTGAGGAAACTCTTTTATTATCTCTTCACCAGAGATCGGTTGTCCTCGTAATTGCACAACCACATTCCCTAGCAAAAACTGACTGATTGTCGGCATTACTCGATCGTCTTTATGTTCCTGAAAGTAGCGATATTCGTTACGATTGGATAACAAGCCAGCAAACAAATCACGGATGATAGCTTCCCTCCACGTAGGTCCATATTTTTTAAAAAACCTTTCACGTAATCTCAACGAAAAAGGTAGAATAAAAAAACGAGAGACACACCGGATTAAACGAATCTTCCCAATCTTTATAGCAGAAGTGCCAACAAGGAGGATGATTCTTTTGTTTCCACATAAGATTTTTATAAGCAACCCCCTTTCTTGTTAAAGTCTGGAGAAGAAGATGTAGCCAAAAAGAACGGCTAACGGAAAGAAAATCTCGATACCAGTCTTTGCGGAACTTTGAAACTTTTTTAAAGAGCCACATTGTTCCACCATTCTGGTTGCAAATGGAAGTCTCGGATGGTCTGGCTTAAGGGCACCAAACTCATAGATGCCACTTAGATAGCTACCATACATGGCCACGCCCGTAAAAAACAGACAGACCAAGAACAAAAGGAAAACAATTACAGTTATGATCATACTTCAAACCCTTTCTAAAAGTTTGTCCTAAAACTTTATGCTCTAGGATTTTTCAATTAGACATTACCCCTTGCGGTCAAAAAAGACAAGCTCCGTCCTATCTAAATACAAAAGAAATTATTTCTCGAGCTTTTTTCTTAGTTCATCTATAACGGCTTTCTGCCAGTACTTCATGGAAAACCAACCGATCAATGGCCGCGCAACTACACGAAGCCAGCGTTTATGGATGGCGACTTGATAAGTGTAATCAATCATAGTTCCATCTCCATGTTCAGAGAGCAACAATTCCTCACGACCAGAAGTCCCAAATTTAGGGCTTTCGTTATCAGAAATATACCCACGCCCAGAGAGGATCTCTGTTTTCATTTTTACCGGAAATTTTTGGCCAAACGATTTAACAGTTGCCTCCATTTCCAAATGGTTCCCTTCACGTTTTATGATTTGTATAGATTCCGCAACCTTTGGGAAATACTCGGGGAATTTTTCAAAATCAGTCATCATCCCAGACACCTCAGAAATAGGTGCTTTGATAAACCATTTAGAATGAAGGGTGATATCTTTCATATGAAATTAGATCAAAAATTCCAGATACCTTATCGATCACTAAGATACTTACCAGCAACACTAAGCGCAAAAGATGGAAGTATAACAAAAACACAAGCCATAATAATTCTCATGATAACTTGATTTATATGGGAGTTATCATTCTGTCCACCAAATAAGACTAGGCAGATGCCAGCTATACCGAAAGCAACTGAGGCACATATAAAGATACGGGTTGAAATTTTTTGCATAGGTTGCTCGTTTTTCTTAATGATAATCCTGTTTTGAATTTATAATTGTTCTAGCCTGAGATAAAGCGGCTTGAGGATCAACCTTGCCAGTCCTAACATCTTCCATCAATCTTTGAAGTGTCGGAATCTCATAATCATTAAAACCCATCACGGAAACTTCGGTCAGAATACTCCCAATCTCACCTATAACTGCATCTTTATTGTCAGCTGGTATAGAATTTATTATTTCTTTCATAATTCAGATTATACCAAAAGTTTGAGCCTTAGTCAGGGTGTTAAAACACTCATCAAGAAACACGAAAGGTAAAGAAGCTTCGCACGGGGGGGGGCGATGTTCGGTCGAGTTTAGTATAAAAAACACCCGCTCTCCTGCATTAAAGCAAGGAGCGGGGTCTTGTTGATTTTATTAAAACTGAAACGCGGATTCTGGTACGAAGAGTCGTTGACCCCTCGTGTAACCATAGGAAGTGTTGTTCTCAAAGAATTCCTTGAACTCCGCCAAAAACCCTGCAGCTGGAGTCCGAAGACTAACCATCAGAATGTCTTTCCCCGTGGCAAGTAGGAAAAAATTCTCCTCGCCTTCTGGAGCTAACCAAGCGCGGTGCACTTCCGCGAACTTCTTGATCTGATGCTGAGTGAAGCAAAACCTTTCCACGTCCATTCCGAAGGATCCAAACTGCTCTTTTGGATGTCCATCCTTAATGCAAACATAAACTCGAACATCCGTTTCCACAGTTGGGTTTATAAAGTTTTGCAAATAAGGAAGCCTGTGTCCATTGAGATAATTTACTATCCCTGCCGCGAACAATTCGGTAGCTCCGACGATCGTCTCTGAACCCCCACACGCAGGAATGACAACCCTGTGTCCTTGGTTTATCTGGGTAACAAACGCGGAACAACAATTAACCCTTTCGCGTGCGGGAAATTCAAACTTCCCTTCGATCATCCGTTGAAGCGTTTGTTGTACTAGGTCAGGATTGATGGGACAGCCATTCTTCTGACGTAACTGTCTCTTTATTTCATCCATCTTCCTGTCAATTTTATCTCTATCATCGCCAGTGACAATATATTTCGCCATGACAATACCTTTCTTTTTTTGTCTCTCTATTTGGTTACATTATAAGAACACGGGGAGAGAATTCCCACGCTCTAGCTACCTTATTATCACCTTTTGCCTTAATGTCAAATATGCTCCGCCACTTGGGACGATGTTTAACTGGTGGCGCAGAAGAAATAAAAATAAACTAACCTTGATTAACCAGAGTATCTGAAACTTGTTCTTTTTTCTTTGGAATAAAGTAAAAGATAATAGCACCCCACAATCCCGAACACAGAGGTAAAAGTAACCACCATTTTGAGCGTCTTTTTTCTTGTATTAATAACCAAACGCCATAGGTCATAATCAACTGAAGAATAGCCCAAATTATGTACCAAAATGCAGA
>CAJBRS010000122.1 GCA_903958115.1 uncultured bacterium
GTAGCATAACAAGATACGGAAAGTGGCACTGTCTGAGCACTAGCCGAAATAGCCGCCCCAGAAGCGACTAGACATAGTGCCAATATAGAGCCAAAAACAAGGCTTTTAGTTAGTTTTTGCATAATAAAATCAGGATTAATTTGATAAATTTACTATATTATACATGAAATATAGAAAAAATCAAGGGTTACATACTTTCTCGCAAAAACACCCGCCGTTTCTAAAAACGGCGGGGAAAAAGTTTTTGGTCACTAGTCTTTGAACATCCGAGTCAGTGTCTTTCTACTTCCAAACACTGAGAGGAATGGGTCTTTGGCTGGTAACCAGATTTCGTTGAACTCTTTTGTGATTTGCTCTTTCGACTTCAATACCCTGGTGACAGGGTCAACAAAAAGCCTCTCCGCTATCCGGTAGACAGCCTCACACACCTTTTCTTGGTGATGAGTCTTTACTTGTTCGGGCGGAATTCCAACACTGTTGCCAGCAAGGCTGACAATCATGTTGTATACCATATGGGACACCACATCGACATCGACTATATTGTCTCCGCCATTAGTACCCCCTTGGCAACGAGGCATACGATGATGCCCGTTGAATTCAGCTGTTCCAAGTTCGTCCGGACGAAGGTAGATTGTTATCTTCCTTCTTTTGTTCGGCTTTTTAGTTTTTGCCTTTTTGGTTTTACCTTTGATAGGCCACCTCCTTTCCTAACTAAAGTCTACTCCCCTACAGTCAAGACTTCAAAAAATTGGAGTGGATAACTGCAAATCTGGACTTATATTTTTAATTCAGTAATATCTAACGGAACAAACCCTTTAATCTTTAAACACTTTAGGAGGCGGTTCTATGAAAAAAATACTGATAGTTGGAGCTGGTGGCATTGGCCAACATCTTTTTGACAGACTAAAATCACAAGGATTCCATGGCTGGATGACAACACAAAGAGACCGGCAGGTTTTTAAAAGAAGCTGGCTAAAAACAAAGAAACCAGATGCTGTATTCGTCGCTATCTCGACTCCAGATTGGGACAAAGGTCGAGCAGCAGAATACTACATTTTATCTTGTGTGGAGGCTGGAATTCCAGTCATCACCTGCGAAAAAGGCGCTCTTGCATATCATGCGGACGTCTTAAAACCGCATCTTGGCAAAATTGGTTTTAGCGCTACGGTCGGTGGAGGAACCAGAATGCTCAAGTATGTGCAAGGAAAACACCTCGCTAACAGACAAGTGAAAATCAGTGCAGTTATCAACGGAACTCTCAATTTCATCTTTAGCCAGATGAGTTGTGGAACAACGCTTGATGAATCCTGCAGACAAGCAATTCAGCTTGGATATGCTGAACCGGGGGCAGATGACCCGATCAGTCTCATTAATGGTGAACTGAGAGACGTGTTGATGAAAACTTGTGTATTCTTCAACACAGTGCTCGCAACGGACGAGATTATTACTCCCGACTATTTCGGTAAATTTGAGCTGACAACTGATGATTTAGAGAGTCTCAATCAGGTCGGTAAAGACTATCGCCTGATAGTTAGTTTTTCAAATCACCCCAAGCCTCAAGTGTCACAAACTTTTGGTGAGGAATTCAGTTTACACAGTCACGATGGGTGGCATATTACCGGCGGATTTCGCCAAATTAGTCACACACCACAATTGTACTCTTGGCTCCCTGGTGGAGTTGGGAATGCAGTAAACATCGTCGATGGTGAACTCGGTTCTGGGGGTGAGTACACCCTCTCGGGACCAGGAGCAGGACGTGAGCCGACCACCTCAGCAATGCTTGCTGACCTTGCCGAGCTTTGCCCATAAAAAGAAATTGCGAATGTAAATGCGTGCGGATGAAAATCCGCGCGCATTTTTTGTAATTAATAAGTGGGATTTGGTCACGGGTTCTTTTTGCTTAATCGCAAAAAGACCCTCGACCCCGCCTCGCTCGTTGCTTGTCGTCAAAGTCGACGACTTAGCAACTTCGCTCCGGCTTTCAAATCCCACTTCCCCACTTCGCAGAAATTAAAAAAGACCGACAGGAAGTCGGTCTTTTTTAATTTTGCGGAGGGTGAGGGATTTGAACCCTCGATGCCCTTTCGAGCATACAGTCTTTCCAGGACTGCGCACTAGACCGCTATGCGAACCCTCCGTATTGTCCGATATTTATATCACAAAAACCCAAAAACCGCACCGCAAAGAAACAGCAAATAATCAGATTGAATGGAATATAAACAAACTGAGAAAAGCAAAAAATAAAGCCCCAATCAAAACTATCACTGAGATAGTCACAAAAATAGGATTGTGAAAGATAATAAACAAAAAAAGAAAGAGTACACCAAGACATTGCAGTATCATCTTTATCTTCCCAGGAACCTTAGCTCCGACAACTTTCTTGTGTTTATATTCTAACCAATATCTTCCAATGATTAATAATTCCATAATCACTATCAGCGCAGCAAACCAGGGTGATATAAACTTAGAGATAATAATCACTGCTGTTGAACCAACCAAGAGCTTGTCCGCCAAAGGATCAGCAATCTTTCCCCACGAAGTCACTCTATGAGTGGTTCTAGCTGAAGCCCCATCCACTGCATCAGAAAATGCAGAGGCAGCGAAAAGCCAAAAACTAGAAATATAATATTGGTGTACAAGCAAAAAAATTACAAAAGGGATGGTAAAAAAACGGAAAACTGTGACCTGATTTGGGGTCAATGACCCAGGAAGAAGTGGTAAAAAATACTTCGCTAGAAGCTTATCGCTCCAAGAAAGTTTGGATATTCCCTTTTTTGATTCAGTTTCAATCATTGTTCAATATTTTTATTATTACATTGCACGAAGTGAAGCAATGCGCTCTTCAATCGGAGGATGAGTCATGAATAACCTTGCAACAGGGCTAACTCTTTTAATGTGTGGCCCAAATGGATTAGAAATAAAAAGATGAGCAGTGGCATTATTTGCCTTCATCATTGGCTGTTCATAACGAGATATCTTCTCTAAAGCACTAGCTAAACCTTCTGGGTAACGAGTCAATAAAGCACCTGAATCATCAGCCAAAGATTCACGCCGACGAGAAATAGCTAACTGGATAAGTGTAGCTAAAATTGGAGACAGAACAATAAAGATAATCCCGATAATAGCTAACACATTAGCCCCTTGGCCTTCCCTATCGTTACCTCGGCGACCTCCAAAAAAAGATATCCTGATAAACCAATCTGCTATCAATGTAACAATACCTACCAAAACGACAACAACACTAGAAATTAAAATGTCTCGATTACCAATATGAGAAAGCTCGTGAGCAATCACACCCTCTAATTCAGACTTATTCATTATTGCCAAAAGACCAGTAGTAGCCGCTACAGCTGCGTGTTCTTTATTGCGACCCGTAGCAAAAGCGTTTGGCGCAGGATCATCAATAATGTAGACCTTAGGCATTGGTAGCCCTGCCGCAATAGAAAGATTCTCTACTGTTGTATACAGTTGAAAATATTCTTCGCGACTAGCTGGCCTAGCACCAGACATTGCCAAAGCAACCTTATCAGAAAACCAATAACTCCAAACATTCATCACTAGACTGAAAACCACCGCCATATATAGAAGAGCTGGGTCATTGTAATAGAAGCTTAGAAACCAACCCAACAAAACAACCACCACTAAAAAGACTGCCATTAATAGCCACGTCTTTGCGATATTAGATGATTGTTTTGTATACAGCGTAGCCATAGTAATAATAAGTATTGCGTAAAATCAAGAAAAGAGTTTCTGAAGAGACTTCGCAAGGCGGGTAGCCGAGACTTGAGCAAATTTTCAGCAGAAAATTATGCGTACTATTAAGAAACTACTTTTCTTGATTCTTTAAAACTTCACTTCAACAGGATTCTTTGCAGCAGCCTCGTCGTCACCAAGCTGGAAAAATTCCATTTTAGCGAAATGAAACATAGAAGCGATAGCGTTACCAGGAAATGATTCTATTCGAATATTAAGATCTCGAACATTGCCGTTATAAAAACGTCTAGCGGCTTGGATCTTGTTTTCTGTATCAGAAAGCTCGTTTTGAAGAGATAGAAAATTTTGATTAGCTTTTAGATCTGGATAAGCCTCCGCGATAGCAAAAACAGACTTTAATGCTCCAGCAAGCTGATTTTCCGCCACAGCCTTATCAGCAATATTACCAGCTCCCATGGCAGCACTTCGAGCGGCTGTTACTTTTTCAAAGGCAGTGCTTTCGTGTGAAGCATACCCCTTAACAGCGTTAACGAGATTAGGAATAAGGTCATATCGCCTTTTCAACTGAACGTCTATATCTGCCCAAGCCTCTTTTGCTTGATTTACCAACTTAATTAAACTGTTGTAAGAAGCAACAACCCAAAGGATTAAAATAACTACTACCCCGATAACAATATAAAGTGTATTCATAATGATATATATTACTTGAATTTAAATGTGGTTACAATGGTGTCTACCAAGGCTACAAAATTAGCCATATCCTCGGAGTGAGTGGCATCTGTATTTTTAATCATCGTTGCATCATTAAAATAAAAACCAGCGCCATTAGCACTATGAGTATAAAGAGATAGCTTGTAGCAAAGACCTGATTTTAGAATGGTGTAGTCGACACCCTTATATAATTGCCCTGCTCCCACACCAGACCAACTAACTTTGTTAATAGCCAGACCATCAGATGTTTTAATTGTAGACGTCGCACTAAATGTCTCCCCTTCCGAAACCGGACAAGTACTCGTCGGAGCATATGCAGTAAAGTAGGCTTCGTCGGCTAAAATGGTACGGAAATAGGATTTGATGGGAGCAGTAAAACGAGTACCACCATCCACTCTGCCGACCACAAGATCTCTAGGATACTTAAAATTATAATCAAGCTCAGAATAAACATACCACTTCTCCGTACCCGCCACTGGACTGCTAGAAGTGGCAGGCTGGTTATTTACAACAACAATAGTATTGGAAGATTTCCCCAAAAAGAAAAAGTAACTTGCCACCAAAATTAAGACGACCAAAACCACCGTAATCCATAAAAAAATAGGTTTTTTCATACTAGTTAAGCCTTATTTTATCATATTTTTATAGAAAATTCATCTTATTTTACAAGAATATATATAAGTTCCCCGCCTGTTTAGGGCGGGGCTGTAGCTTAAAACTGAAAAGCTTTTGGGTTCATCTTACGTAATGAGTCTGCGCCCATTCCAAAGATTTTCTTCGTGCTTCACGATAAGCGTCAACTTGTTTGGCTGTCTTGGATGAAACATTCTCCCAGTACTTATCCCAGTCAACCTGCTGTAAGGCTCTTTCAACCTCCTGCAATGGTGTTCTTTTTACAAAAGCGCCCCTTGGTCGGCTTTCTTTTTCGTGCCTATTTTTTAGTCTAGTTGCAAGCTTCTTGTTTTCAGACACATAGCGGTGGCATTTAGATAAACTTTTATTGTAACCTTCGAGGACTTCATCTCGGTTATCAAAATCTTCAGGTCTTTTGTGGGCAGTCTCTGACTGTCCACAATGTTTACAAGGTATTTCATCGGCCATGGTATTTTCTCCTTTCTCTTTTGTTTCAATAATAAGATTAACCTTTCCCGTGTTTAAGTCAATCAAAATTTCTAACTCTAGTCAGAGTGTCAAAATCTGCGTTAAAAATACAAGCGGAAAAATGGCTAAACCCAAGCCTCCAGACACACCCTTGTGCGTCGAGAAGAGTAAATTTGCCTCCAAAACACCTTTATGATATGCTTTCGGCAATGGCTTTTGTCTCTTCAATATTGCCTTATATCCAGATAATTCTGGCCATTCTGATGGTCACGGCTATTATGCTACAAACCAGTGAAGCAGGAGTTGGCGGCGCTTTTGGCGGCGGTGACACCTTTGGCGGTAGCCATCACACTCGAAGAGGTTTTGAGAAAGTCCTATTCAACACAACCATCATTCTAGCAATTCTTTTTGCTATATCATCATTACTAGCACTCATTAAATAACCACGCAGGCTTTTCTTAAATATAGCCCTGCTTCTCTTTGTGAACAGATTACAGAAGGTCATTTCATCATTTACTCTTACAGAAAAAGTCATTTTTTACTTTTTGACTGGAATTTTTGCTATTAGTGCCTTTTCAATAATTTGGGAAGTAAACCAATCTTTTATGGTTGAGATCCCCGCCGATGGTGGTTCAATTACAGAAGGAGAGCTAGGATATCCAAGATACATCAACCCCCTTTTACCTATTACCGATTCCGGTAGAGACTTGAGCGCTTTGATCTATTCTGGACTAATGAAAACCGACGACAATGGTAACCTGATCCCAGATCTAGCAAAAAGTTATGATGTATCAAATGACGGATTGTCCTACACTTTTGTCTTAAAAGACGACCTTCTTTTCCAGGATGGGATACCGGTAACAGCCGACGACGTCATCTTCACTATTAATACAGCAAAAAATCCAGATCTTAAAAGTCCTGTGGCTGCCAATTGGGCAGGAGTTGCTGTCACAAAAATTGACGACAAAACCATCAAATTTGTCTTACAAAAACCTTATGGACCATTCTTGCAAAATACTACCCTCGGTATTCTACCTAAACACCTATGGCAAAATATAAGCGCTGATGAATTTGCCTTCACAAACTACAACGTAGAGCCTGTGGGATCTGGACCGTATGAGATAAAAAGCATAAAAAGAGACAGCGATGGTCTTCCTCAATACTACAGTTTGAAACCATTCAATAGATATGCTGGTAGCAGAGCTCACATCTCAGAGATCGTCATTAGATTTTATACAGATGTAAAATCTTTACATGACGCTTTCAATCAAGGAATTATCTCAAGCATGAATTCTGTCTCCCCCGCAGAAGCTAACCAACTAAAAGATCATACTGACGTTTCAATCGTAACGGCTCCTCTTCAGAGAGTCTTTGGAGTATTTTTTAATCAAAATCAGTCAAGAGTTTTATTAAACAAAGAAGTTAGACAAGCTTTAAACATAGCAGTTAACAGACAAGATATTGTATCTAAGGTTCTAAACACCTACGGATCACCAATCGACGGACCATTTCCTCCCAATAATCTATCTGGTGATAAAGGTTTGCGAGAAACACCAACAACCACAGATGTAAGGATCGCAACCGCAAAAAATATTTTGACTAAGGCTGGTTGGTCTCTAAACAAAAATGGCATCATGGAGAAAAAAACAAAGAAAGATACTCAGACCCTTTCTTTTTCAATATCAACAGCTAATAGTCCAGACCTAACTCAAGCAGCCAATCTCTTGAAAGATCAGTGGTCAGCAATAGGTGCGGATGTAACAGTGAAAGTTTTCGAAATAGGAGATCTAAATCAAAACATTATAAGAACGAGAAAATATGATGCCTTACTCTTTGGCGAAATTATAGATTCTGGCAATGATTTATTTCCTTTCTGGGATTCATCTCAGAGAAATGACCCAGGACTTAACATCGCCGAATACACAAACAGTAAGGCTGATAAATTCCTAGAGGATGCCAGAACGACGAATGATCCCGTAAAATTATCCACTGATTGGATTGGCTTCGAACAAGAAATATATAATGACATACCAGCCACCTTTTTATACTCTCCAGACTTTATTTATGTAGTGCCAAAAAACCTAAAAGGGGTTGATCTTGGCCAAGTAGCGACACCCTCTGATCGTTTCTCAGGTGTTAACACTTGGTATTTAAATACAGATAAAGTTTGGAAGTTTTTCGCAAATCAATAAAAATTATAATTAATAAATAACATGCAAGAAAAAACAGAAAAAAGAAAGGCTCCTATAGGAGCACCAAGAAGAGCTGTCGGTGGAGGAACAGGAGGGACAAGATCAAACCCAAGACGAAGTCGAAGTTTCTCTGCGCGCCCACGAACGATGCACAGCGCCCACACTTCACACTCCAAAGAAACAGATATCATTCCATCTATCGATGAAAATATCCGCATCATCCCATTAGGAGGCGTAGAAGAAATCGGTATGAACATGACAGTAGTTGAAATTGGTAACGATATAATTATTATCGATGCCGGTTTCAAATTCAAAGAAGGAGATACCCCAGGAATTGACTACATTCTTCCCAATACTAAATACCTAGAGGAAAGAAAGGGTAAAATCCGCGGAATTATAATTACCCACGGTCACCTTGATCACATCGGAGGTCTTCCGTACATCATGGATCGTATTGGCAACCCACCTCTTTATACCAGAAACTTAACCTCCTTGATGCTCAAGAAGCGCCAGGCTGAATTCCCTCACCTACCACCCGTTGATTACAAGATTGTAGAAAGCAACGATCGTCTTAAAATTGGTAATTTATCTGTAAGATTTTTTGGTGTCACCCACAGTATCCCTGATTCCATGGGAGTGATCATCGAGACCCCTTATGGATTAATCGTCAACCCAGGAGACTTCAAACTCAATCACGTTAACGAGAAACCAACAGCCGAAGAGGAAAAAAACTTCGCAGTCTTCGACAAAGAAAAAGTACTTTGCTTTCTTGGCGAATCAACAAACATTGAAAACCCAGGGTTCTCCACTCCGGAAGAAATCGTGTACAAAAACATCGACGATATTATCAAAACAATAAAGGGACGCTTGATCATCGGAATGTTTGCCTCACACCTACTTCGAATTACAAAAATTTTCGAGGCTTGTGAAAACTACGGTAAAAAAGTGGTAGTAGAAGGCCGTAGCATGAAAAACAACATCGATATCTTGATCCAAGCCAATCTTCTTACTCTAAAAAAAGATACCATTATCAACACTCAGGATATGTCTAGCTACCCACCAGACAAAATCGTTGTGTTGGCTACTGGGGCTCAAGGTGATGAATTTGCGGCACTTATGAGAATGAGTATGAAAACCCATAAGTATTTCCAAGTGAACGATCGCGATAC
>CAJBRS010000123.1 GCA_903958115.1 uncultured bacterium
AAGCGTATTGAAGCTGGAGACACTGAAGCAAAAAGCCTTTTGGCCAAGGCAAACCTTCGTCTTGTTGTTTCTATTGCAAAGAAATATGTAGGGCGTTCTCCTGATCTTACTTTACTCGACTTGATTCAAGAAGGAAACCTGGGTCTTTTTAAAGCTGTAGATAAGTTTGATTGGACAAAGGGTTACAAGTTTTCCACTTATGCTACTTGGTGGATCAGACAGTCTATCACTCGTGCCTTAGCAGATCAGTCTCGAACTATCCGCGTGCCGGTGCACATGGTTGAAACTATTGCTAAGTACAAGCAGGTGTATCGACGACTAAGTCAGGACCTTGGACGTGACCCACTTCCAGATGAGATCGCTACTGAAATGGGACTTGATGTAGATAAAATTTACACTATTGAAAAAATTGATCAGAACACTGTATCACTTGATGCTCCAGTGGGGGATGATGGTGAGGATGGTAAGTCTACTTATGGTGACTTTATTGCTGATGATAAGATTTTGTCACCAGATCAGGAATCCTCAAGACGAATTCTTGGTGATCAGGTACGCGAGATTTTGAATGATCTTTCTGAAAAGGAGCGACGCATTCTTGAAATGAGACATGGTCTTGACGACGGTATCCAGCACACCCTTGAAGAGGTAGGAAAGAAATTCGGAGTGACTCGTGAGCGTATTCGACAGATTGAGGCGAAGGCACACGAAAAAATAAGACAACACGATAAGATCAATCGCTTAAAGAATTACTAACACATAGCACAATACCCCTAAAAGAGAGCGCTCGTGGCCGCTAGGCCAAGCCTTACTCTCTTTTAGGGGTATTGTGCTATGTGTTAGTAGTACATTCGACTTATTGATCTTGTCGTGTTGATTTTATTTTACTTTTGGCTAAATAAAAAAAACAGCTTCGCGGGATCTGGGGAGATCCGCGAAGCCGCCGGGGTTGAGCTGGTTTATTCACCAGCTTTTTTTGATTTGATGACCGACGTTATCTGGTGGGCTGCTGCCATAATTGCTGAGACGACAGAGCTTAAGAAGCACACCACAGACAAGGTGATGAATACCGTGCCCGTTGATGTTTCTCCCTTTACGAACTCTTCCAGAGCGTTGTAAAGGAAACCTCCCGTCGCAGATATAAAGAAATAAGCAAACCAACGATAATTAAACATAAGATTCTCCTGGTTTTTCAATTTGAGTGATTCTCAAAATGTTTCTCTGAAATATTAGCATATTTTAATCAAAAAGTCAATAGAGAGGAAAAGGTGGGGAGCGGTTATAATTAGCCGTAATGACGACTAATTCCACATTGTTTGATGAGCGCTATAAGAAGCTAAATAAGGCCCAGAAACGCGCTGTAGACGCTATAGAAGGCCCTGTGATGATTGTGGCAGGCCCAGGATCAGGAAAGACTGAGGTTTTGAGCTTGCGTGTAGGTAATATTTTACGAGAGACAGATACTCGTCCTGGTAATATTCTTTGTCTTACATTTACTGAATCAGCAGCTCTTAACATGCGCGACAGACTTTCAAAACTTATTGGAGCTGAGGCCTATAAAATTTCTATCCATACTTTTCATAATTTGGCAGTTGAAATTATTGGGCGTTACCCAGAATTTTTTTATGGTGGTGCGCTTTTTGCGGCGGCTGATCCAATTTCTCAGATTGCTATTATGGAAGAAATTTTTGAAAAGCTTCCACACGATCATCCACTTCGCTCTTTTCACCCAGATCAGGGTTTTATTTATCTGTCACCAACACTGAAAGCGATTGGCCATCTTAAGAAAGCTGGACTAAATCCTAAGGAGCTTTCAAAAATACTTGAGCATAATGAGGCTTCGGGGATCTTGATTACAAAATTAGCAGCTGGAGTTTTTGATGAGAGGTTGAGTTTGAAAAATTTGAGTGGTTTAGAAAAAGCTTTAGCTGAATTGAAAAAAGAAAGCGTCGCATTTTTGAAAAAAAACGCATTTCCATCTGATTTTTTTCACTCAACACTTGAGACTTTTATTTCTCTGTTCGAAAAGGCGCTGACCTCGGCAACTGAAACCGAGTCGACTAAACCGCTCTCAGCTTTCAAGGAAAAATATTTTAAAAAAGATGACGATGGGAAGCGTGTTTTTGCCGACGAGATTAATTCTGCAAAAATGCAAGCACTGGCTGGCCTTTATGAAATGTATTCTGGAGAGATGCATCAGCGCGGTCTTTTTGATTTTGACGACATGATTCTTGATTTGATTTCCGCTCTGGAAAAACATCCTCGTTTGCGATACGAAATTCAGGAGCAGTATCAGTATTTATTGGTGGATGAATTTCAGGATACTAATGGCGCACAGATGCGTTTGCTTAGTTTGATTGCTGATGCAGAAGTTAATGAAGGACGACCAAATTTAATGGTGGTGGGCGATGATGACCAAGCTGTTTATAAATTTCAGGGTGCTGAGCTTTCAAATATTATTGATTTTAAGAATAAGTACCGCGATGTAGAGATGGTGACAATGGCTGCCAATTATCGTTCGACTCAGGATATTCTCGATGTTGCTTCACATATCATCCGTCGAGGAGAAAATCGTTTGGAGAATTTGTTGCCTGAGCTAGAGAAAAATTTGTTAGCATCACATCCAGATATGACGAAGGGATCTATTGTGCACCGCCAATTTCAAAGCTCTCTGCATCAGTATCATTTTGTTTCTCGAGAGATTAAGCGATTGATTGAAGAGGGAAAGGACCCACAGGACATTGCTATCATTTCTCGCAAACATAAAGCCCTTGAGGAGATGGTGCCGTACTTACAAGGTGCCGGTGTGCCTATTCGTTATGAACGTGAACAGAATGTTTTTCTTGAGCCACACATAAGACAGATTATTATTATTGCTCGATTTGTGGCGACACTTAATCAAAAAGATCAGGTTGAGGCCGATGAATATTTGCCAGAGATTTTGAGTTTTCCATTCTGGAATATTTCTCGTCAGACTATTTGGGAGATTTCTACAGCATCACTTCTCGGGCAGACAGAAGGCGAAAAATGGCGACAGAAAACATGGCTAGAAATAATGTTGGATCATAAAGACCACCAGATAAAAACTATCGCTGAATTCTTAATTAATCTCGGAGCAGAAGCTTTACATCAGCCACTAGAAAAAATCATCGATATGATTGTCGGCGCCCATGTTGTCGTTCTTGGCGAGTCTGAGGACGAAGACGAGGTCGGTGAGGGAGTGCGGGATGTATTAGTTGAGAGGGGTTGGGCGGGGACTGGCCTCGAAACTAATACATCTCGTACCCCCTATGCGAGCCCGTTTAAGGACCACTATTTTAGTAAAGAAAAATTTGAACACGCTCGCACAGAGTATCTTTCTTTCTTGTCTAGTCTGCGCGTGTTTGTGAGGGCTCTGCGTGAATACAAGGATGGGGAAATGCTTACCATCCAAGACCTAGTCACCTTCGTTGATTTGCATGAAAAAAATAACATCTCATTAAATGACGAGAGCCCATTTGCTTCCGGAAAAGAGGCGGTCTCACTTTTAACTGCGCACAAGGCGAAGGGTTTGGAGTTCGATACTGTCTTTATTGTCTCTTGTCAGGATGAGGTCTGGGCGGGACGAGGAAGAGGAAATAAAATACCACTTCCACTTAATTTGCCGATTGAGCCTGCCGGTGATACTGAAGATGATCACTTAAGGCTTTTTTATGTGGCTCTTACTCGAGCAAAAAGACATTTATATTTAACCTCGTATGAGGTAAGAGAAGATGGAGAGGCTTCTTCAAAGCTTCGCTTTTTATTACCGCCAGAAAATAGTGACGAGCTTTTGAAAAGTGCTGTTTTGAAAAAGTTGTATCTTGATCCAGCTGACAATACTGATATTGAAATTCCAGAAACTCACGAAGTGTTGACTGCTTCGTGGCTTCGCTATAACACACCACCATTTCTTGGTGAGGAAGAAAATTTACTTCGTATTTTACTTGAAAATTATCAGCTTTCTGTGACTCATCTTAATAATTATTTAAACGTGGCTAAAGGTGGTCCACAGACTTTCTTGGAACAAAATTTGCTACGTTTTCCTCAAGCC
This sequence comes from uncultured bacterium, assembly GCA_903958115.1. Classification (GTDB taxonomy): domain Bacteria; phylum Patescibacteriota; class Minisyncoccia; order Phycocordibacterales; family CAWITU01; genus CAJBRS01. The sequence goes on from CAJBRS010000123.1 coordinate 4,070, forward strand.
AAGACACCTTCTGGGTCATATGGTTCAGCTATTCATCGTACTGTTGAGAAATTAAGCGTTGAGCTTCGTCGTGACGGCAAGTTGTTAAGTGAAGAAAAGTTTATCGGTTGGTTTGAAGAATATTTAAAGAGAGAAAGGTTGAGTCTCGCTGATTTTAATTTTTATCTTGCTCGTGGAAAGGAGGCTTTGACAGCTTTTTATAAAAATAAAAAAGATACTTTTGCCGAGACTGATAAAACGGAGGTAAACTTTAAAAATCAAGGAGTGAAAATTGGTGAAGCACATCTTACAGGTAAGATTGATAGGATGATCGATTGTGGCGGAGGAGTATTTGAGGTGCGGGATTATAAAACTGGCCGAGCTTATGAAGAATGGAAAGGGAAGGATGCCTATGAAAAAATAAAATTACATGATTATGAAAGACAGCTTATTTTCTATAAATTGTTGGTGGAAAATTCTCGAGATTATGGAAGCTGTAAAGTGGAAAAAGGAGTCTTGGAATTTGTGGAGCCACAAAATAAACACCTGCTCGACTTACCACTTGAATTGTCTAGTGAAATTTCAAAAGAAAAAATAGGCCGTACAAAAGCCTTAATTGAAGCCGTTTTTGAGCGAATTATGAATCTGGATTTCCCTGATGTTTCAAAATACTCGCAAGATTTAGATGGAATTATTGCTTTCGAGGATGACTTGTTGAGTAAGAATATTTAGTTTTTTTAAAATGGCAACGAGAATGTCCGTGAAGATTCTTCGTCTTTTTCCCATTCGGATGTATCTATTTTGAATTCGGTTAGTTTTCCATCCTCTTTAAATTTAAGGACGTTATTTTCTCTGGCGTAATCGTAAATCTCTTTAGTCACTTTTACATCCTCGAGACAGTATTTTCGAATTTTTTCTATTTCGCCTTTTTTCCACCATTCAACCGCTTCTAAGCCGTCAGCGATTTTTCCTTTATTCAGGGTGCCTTGAGCTACTTTCCCAAGACCAACACGGCGATTGATTGTCTTTCTAATTTCCTTTAATAGATCAAGGCTACGAATTTTTGTTAGGTCTCCGTGATAATATTTGTTCAGTAGGGGAATATCGAAGAAGTCACTATTGAAACCGATAAGCATGTCTGCTTTTTCAATTAGA
>CAJBRS010000124.1 GCA_903958115.1 uncultured bacterium
AACATTTTGATCAAATATCATGAAAGAGTTTTTTAAAAAAAAAATTTATAATTTAATTATTCTCTCAGGAGACCTCTTAATACATCACAAAAAACCAGAGAATCATCTTTTGATTGTTCGTACAGACGCCATCGGAGACTACATATTATTCAGAAATTTTCTAGAAGAAGTCAGAAAAAGTGAAAAGTATAGAGATTACAAGATAACTCTATGTGGAAATGAATTATGGAGAAATCTTTTTGAAAATTTCGATAAAGATTTTGTCGATGACGTCATATGGGTAAGCCCAATTAAATTTAGAAAAAATCCTTTTTATATTTACAAAATAATCAGAAAAATTAAAAAGGCTGGTTTTGATATAGCTATCAATCCAATGTACTCCAAAACATTGCAGACAGATGTATTAATGAAGGCGAGCGGTGCCACCGAAAAATATCAATGGGGTGAGAAGTTTTTCACCTTATCAGATAAATATCAATTTGAATTCAATATAAATAAAGAATTTTTTGAGAAATTACTCAACAAAAAAATAGAAATAAAAAGTCCTAATTTTGTAAATATACCTCAATTAGATTTAAAACTCCCTGAAAAATTCGCAGTGATATTTACTGGGGCAAGTGACCCAAAAAGACGTTGGGGATTAAAAAACTTTTCTCAAATAGCTAAAATTATCAATCAAAGATATGACTACAAAATAGTATTAGTTGGCGGTGAGAAAGAAGAATTAGATACTGAAACTATAAACATGACTGGTAAAACTTCTCTTACAGAGTTAATAAATATAATAAGTAAGGCAAAAATCCTAATATCCAATGACAGCTCCCCTGTTCATGTAGCTATTGCCACAAAGACCCCCGCCATATGTATTTCAAATGGCAATACCTTCGGACGATTCACCTCCTGTCCTAACGACATATTTGATAAAATTGAGTACGTCTACCCAGACACAGTGGACGATCATTCTTTTAAAGAAAATTTTGATAGATTTTATTTTGGCTCAACAGTAAATATAAATGAAATCACACCAGAAAAAGTTCTACCTGTAATAGAAAAAATACTTAAATGAAAATCTCAATAATCATCCCCACTTATAACTGTGGACAGTACATTAAGAAAGCTATTGATAGCGTACTTGATCAGCCGTACCAAGACAAAGAGCTTATTGTGATAGATGGCGGATCAAATGACGGTACTGTCGATATATTGAAATCATATGGTGAAAAAATAAAATGGATATCTGAAAAAGACAACGGCCAAGCCGATGCAATAAATAAAGGCTTTAAAATTGCCACTGGAGAAATAGCGACTTGGCTAAATGCAGATGACTACTATGAACCAAATATCTTTGAGAATATATCCGCAGAATTTAAAAATAGTAAAGAAGTAGTATTGGTTTATGGCAACTGCAAAACAGTATCTGAAAAAAATATAGAAATTAACGTGCCTCCCAAGGAAATAACTTCTCGAAAAATGATTCGGAAGGGCAATTTCATATATCAGCCAGCATCATTCTACAGACTAGAAACTATTAAAAAAGTTGGATATCTTGATAGCTCACTAAACTACTGGATGGAATACGACCTTTTTATCAAATTGCTAAATAATGGCAAAAGCAGTTATATTGATAGAGCTCTGGCTAATTTCACCATCAGACCAGATCAGAAATCTAACTCAAAAAACTCTGTCGCCATGAACAAAGAACTACTTCAAACAAGTAGAAAGTATGGAGGTAGTTATTTTTCAAAAATGTTCTTCTCTGATCTTTTTCTCCGTTTATCCCTTATTTTTAAAAAACATGCTTAAAAAAACAATCAAAAAATTAATCCGCGTAGCATTCTCCCCCTTCGTCTTAAAAGACTACTTTGCTTACAAAAAGATTGACGGAGAAAAACGCTTCGCTATTTCACCAAAAGATTTTTACCCACAAGTTCGAGACAAAACTATCCAAACAGGTTTCGATCGACACTATATTTATCACACGGCTTGGGCTGCTCGCAAAGTTCACGAAATAAACCCGACTAAGCATATCGATATATCATCGAGTCTTTATTTCTGTGGGATAGTCTCGGCCTTTGTACCAGTAGATTTTTATGATTATCGGCCAGCCAACCTAAAATTAAGTGGCCTGCAAAGCAAAGAAGGAAACCTACACAATCTCCCATTTGAAACAGGAAGCGTTAAATCGATCTCTTGTATGCACACTATTGAGCACGTTGGCCTCGGAAGATACGGCGACCCTATTGACCCTAATGGAGACATTAAGGCCATTGAAGAGCTAAAAAGAGTTACGGCAACTGGTGGCAATCTATTATTTGCTACACCGGTCGGCAAGCCAAAGATAGAGTTTAATGCTCACAGAATTTATTCGTACGAACAAATAGTTTCTTATTTCAAAGGATTTGAGTTAAAGGAATTCTCCCTCATACCAGAAAAAGAAAAGGATGGCGGCATTATCACTAATGCTAGCCCAGCTCTAGTACAAAAAGAAAATTATGCTTGTGGATGTTTCTGGTTTGTTAAGAAATAATCAAGATTACAAATGAAGAAAATTGCCTACATAATTTTGACCTACAAAGATCCCCTTCTTACAGAGAGGGTCATTAAAAAACTAAAAGACGATAGGGCTGAATTTTTTATACACGTCGACAAAAAAACAGACATCTCTGATTTTTTGTTCTTAGAAAATTACCCAAACGTTCATTTGGTAAAGGACCGAGTGCTAGTAAAATGGGGTTCAATCTCTACCACACAGGCTGCTCTGTCCGGCTTCAAAGAGGCTTCAAAAAATCCTGACATCGGATTCTTTTTACTTCTTAGTGGTCAGGACTACCCAATCAAAAGACCATCAGAGATTTTCGCACTGGCTGAGCAAGGCAAAAGTCTGCTCAATCATTTTGAACTCCCATATTCTGGATGGAAAGGCGGAGGAATGCACCGCTTTAGAAGATACCACCTTTTCATATCTCGCAATGGAATAATCAGAAGAATCGACAATATAATCAATTTTTTCTTACCCAGAAGAAAGCTCCCTCTCAATCAAAAAGCCTATGGTGGGGATTTTTGGTGTGGGCTGACACGAGAATCGGTTGAATATATTTTTGATTTTCTAAAAAAGAACCCTGATTATTTAAATTTTTTCAAATATACATTCATAGTAGACGAATTATTTTTCCCAATAGTCCTACTAAATGGACCGGCCTCTATATCAAAAGGTTTGGATAACAAATTCACTTCTTATGCAGACTGGTCAAAACCCAAAGGTCCCTACCCTGCCACACTCACTGAAAAAGATTTTGATAACATAAAAAACAAACCTAATATTTTTATAAGAAAAATTGATAGGATTAAAAGCGAGAAACTGCTAGACTTAATTGATAACAACCTACTATCATGATAATCGTCAAACTAAAAGGAGGCCTCGGCAACCAACTATTCCAATATGTAGCAGGAAAAAGATTGGCTCTTAATAGAAATGTACCACTTAAATTAGATATAAGTGGCTACGAAGAACAACCAAAGACAGAGACTCCTAGAAAATACGAACTGGGTCATTTGAACATCGAAGCGGAAATTGCCACAGATGAAGAAATAAAAAGACTTAAATACCCACACGGAATCTTTTCCAAATACTGGGGACTCACCAAACAAAAAATATTCAAACAATTTTATATCGGATATAGCCCATCGATATTAAAAGCTCCAAAAGATTTTTATCTAGAAGGTTACTTTAAAAATGAGGAGTACTTTAAGACGATCAAAGAAGTTGTCTTAAAAGAGATCACCTTGAAAGAGCCGCTTGGCCTCTCGGGCCAAGCGGCGAAGGATGAAATAGAGAGGACCATTCTCCCCGTCTCTCTACACATTCGTCGGGGAGACTATGCCCAAGATAGCGCTACCGCGGCATATCATGGAACCCTTTCAATAGAATACTATCGTAAAGCAATAGCTTTTTTGATCGAAAAAATCGGCCCATTTCAACTTTTTGTTTTTTCAGATGACATTAATTGGGCTAAAGAAAATCTAACATTTGAATCCCCTTCCCAATTTCCAGTACATTTTATCTCGTGCGAAGAGATAAAAAACTATGAAGAATTATTCCTGATGAGTCTTTGCAAACATAATATAATAGCCAACAGCTCTTTTAGCTGGTGGGCTGCATGGCTCAACCAAAATTCTGACAAGATAGTTATTGCACCCAAAAGATGGCTAGCAAAAAGAGGTAACGATTATTACAAAGAAATACCACAATCATGGATCAAAATTTAGACTCAAAAAATCAGCCCCTCGTAAGTGTTGTCCTCGCCACTTACAATGG
>CAJBRS010000125.1 GCA_903958115.1 uncultured bacterium
ATATCGCGAACCTCACAATCTGTACGATGATCCTTCACCATTTTGTATGGATGCATGACGTAAGAGCGGATCTGGCTTCCCCACTCTATTTCTGTCGTCTTTGAAACATACATTCCTTTTTCTTTTTTAATTCTTTCTTCTTCGCGCAATTTATATAGCTTACCTCGAAGCATTTCCATGCCTTTTTCTTTATTTTGTGCCTGCGAACGCTCACCAGAAACGTGTACAGATAATTTTGTCGGCAAGTGAACAATGCGCACGGCTGTTTCTCGCTTGTTTACATTTTGTCCGCCAGGGCCACCTGAGCGAGCGGTGGTAATTTCTAGTTCGTCTTCGGGAATTTCAAGATCACTGGTCTTTTCAAATTTAGGAATAACTTCCACCATTGAAAAAGATGTGTGTCGGAGCTGTTTTGCATTGAATGGAGAAATACGTACTAAACGATGCACTCCTGATTCATTTTTTAAATTACCATAAACGCCCCTCCCCTTTATTTCAATAGTGATGTTGCGATAGCCTCCGTGATCGTTGGTATTTTCGTGAAGAAGAAATGTCTGCCAGCCACGCTTTGCAATGTATTTCAAATACATATCAAGAAGAATTTTCGAGAAGTCTTCAGCGTCATCACCACCCGCACCAGAGAAAATGGTCATGATGGCACCGCCAGCATCGTACTTGCCGCCGCCCGTCCCCAAAAGGGCGGCGGCCTTCAAATCTTGTAACTCTTTAATAAGCTCCTGAGCTTTATTTTTATCCTGCCAAAAATCAGCAGAGTTCATCATCTCTTCGATTTCTTTTATTCTTGGGTTTTCTTCTTTGTTTTCCATAATGCTAATGAATTTTTGAATTGCGGGAGCCAAAGATGAGAATCGGACTCATGTTCCCGCTTTACGAAAGCGGTGTTCTGCCACTGAACTACTTTGGCGTTGCTGATCTTTGTCAGCCAACATAGCATATCTTAGTTAAATAATCTCCGCCACCGCCAAAGTCGTTTTCAAGTATTTCATATCTGATTCTAGATTTTCTACTCTTTTGTCGATCTTATCAACTTTGTGATGTAACCCCATCAAATTTTCTGCCAACATCTGTACACCATGCTGGAAACTCTCACAAATAGCTCCGACGCGTTTCTCAAACTCCCCTTTTTGCTCTTCAAACCTCTTGTCGACCAACTCAAACCTTTTATCTACAGCATTAAAACGCTTTTCTAAGATCTTGTCTCTCTTAGCAAACTCCTGCTTAAGATGCTTATCAAAATATTCCTTTGTTAAAACATTACTCATGTCTCTAAATTGGTATTAATTATAATCCAGAAATTGTATAAAACACCATATGAAATTCCGCTCAAAAAAATATGAAGAAAATATGAAATTTGACTTATCAAGCGATATTAGGCATCTTATAGATGAAATTCCAGATAAAACAGTCCCTTCCACGATTCAGTTCAAGGGTCGATTAGAGAAGGCTCCGACAACTGGGTGGTTGTCTTACTGGTTATGCGATGAAGGTAATCACCTTTCACATAAAAGCAACCAAGTCGAAAGCTCCTGCATGGGCTGTCGATGAGCGTTATCTCATCGATCGACTCAATAACGTGCACCGACTGATCACCGGACCGCAAAAACCTAGGCTAATCCACGCGCGTCGATATAGGCAAAACCTGTGTAGCGCAAAGGGGCTGATTGGCGACGGCAAGTGAACTGCTGTCACGGCGGTATAGTGGTAAGGCAAGTATTAAAAACACAAACAATGCTAGCGATACTAGCCAAATACTGCTAAATAAAGATCTACACTTTAGCCTGTCGGAGGGCGAGTGGGTCAAGGGGCTTTGTCTGAGCGCACAGACAAAGCCCCATTTTTTTATATAAAAATTTTGAGAATTATTGAAGTGAGCCAATGATCGGGATTGAACCGATGACCTTCTCCTTACCATGGAGATGCTCTACCAGCTGAGCTACATTGGCAAACAGTCCTCCGAAAGAACTGTGGAAACCAACCCAGACTGCGACCGTCCCGTTTACGGTCAAGATCGAACGGAGTGGAACACCCACTCATTCGCCGACCTCGAATTTCCACTAACTTGTTCTTTCGGAGGAGGCTTTCAGTATAGCTATTCCGAACTATTTTGCCAATATTATTGATTTTTTTAATTAAGTATGTTTTTATACTGAAGAACCAAAAACAAAAGGAGAATTGTTCTATGTCAAAATTGAGAGTAGCAATGCTTATCTCGGGTGGTGGCACCACAGCCACAGCCATTCAAAATGCGGTTAGCGCTGGCGACCTCCTAAATGTGGAAATCGCCTGCGTCATTTCCAGCAATCCGAAGGCTGGTGGTATCGAAAAATTGCGGGAAGCGGGAGTCCAAAACATCGAGGTCGTCGACAGCAGGTTTTACAAGGTTGATCGCTACCACTTTGGGGCCGTCATCCTTTACTACCTTAAAAAATACAAAGCCGACTTCGTTGGCCAATATGGCTGGCTCCCTCTCACGCCGTCAAACGTGATCGAAGCTTTCGAAGGCCGGATTGTCAATCAACACCCCGGACCTCTCCGCAGTAGTCATTTGGATTTCGGAGGAAAAGGCATGCACGGCGTTCGTGTTCATGCAGCCCGCCTTAGCTTTGTTCGTGAGACTGGGAGGTGTTTCTTCACTGAGGCAACCACTCATGAAGTGACAACAGCGTACGACTCGGGCAAAGTCATCCACCACAATCGTCTGGAGATTTACCAAGACGATACTCCGGAGACTCTCCAGAGCAGACTGCTCCCGGTAGAGTATCAAACACAAATTGAAGTCCTTCGAAACAGAAGCGAAGGAGGAACAAACAATCTAAACTGGCCAATCGGCGAGCTTGTCGCTCCAGAGGAGAAAGGCCTCCTGGATCACTGCAAATCAGAAGCTGTCAGGCTTTATCCCTGACCAGTAGCACATCAGAATCATGGCGGGCAAGTCCTTCGGACTTGCCCGCCCTTTCTTTTGTGCGATAATTACCCGATGATTACATATCTTCAAGCAATTATTCTCGGACTTTCACAAGGCGTCACAGAACTTTTCCCAATATCCAGCCTCGGCCACAGCGTTCTTCTCCCCTACCTACTTGGCTGGCATCTCAGCCAAAGTAGCAACATCTTTTTAGTCTTTTTAATTTTCACACACTTAGCTACAGCATTAGTTCTATTTGGTTTTTTTCTAAAAGATTGGAAACTAATCATCACAGGCATATTTCGTTCAATAAAAATTCGTGCTATTCGCAAAGATGATACTTATGCCCTACTTGGCTGGAGGATCATTGTTGCCACAATACCTGTCGGCATATTCGGGATTCTTTTTGAAGAAAAGTTCAAACAACTATTCAGTGCTCCTAAGATCATCTCAGGATTCTTAATTTTAAACGCCGGTATTTTATATTTTTCAGAAGTCTTAAAAAACAGACAAAAAAAGTTGCAAGTCTCAAGTGCTGACAACACAGCATCCGATGAAGAAATAGCAAAAATATCTTGGTGGCAATCAATTAAAATAGGTCTCGCAGAATCACTAGCTCTATTCCCAGGAATTTCTCGAACAGGCTCAACAATCGGCGGCGGCATTCTCACCGGTCTCAATCATGAAAACTCCGCTCGATTTTCATTCTTACTCGCAACTCCTGTGATATTTGCCGCCGCCGTCCTCAAGCTACCCGATTTAATCAGCGCAGATCTAGCCAGCCAAACAGGGCCCATCATCGTGGGGGCAATCGCTTCAGGGATTGGGGCATTTTTCTCAGTTAAATTCCTAACAAAATATTTTGAAAACAAAACACTGCGACCATTCGCAGTGTACTGTCTCTTAGTTGGAGTTATTACTTTGATTCTCCTGTAGCAAACCAAGCGTAAGCAAATAGAGCCAAGGCTAAAATCAAAGATGCTAAGCCATGCTTAAAGTGCACAGTTGTCACCCCAGATTCAAAACCTGGAATATAGTGAGGTAAAGACCCCGCCGGTGTAATCCAATACATACCAGCCAAAATAACAAAAATAATACCCAACAAAATAGAACCGAAAGCTAATATTTTTTTCATAAGTACGATTATATCATTTTTAAGGTGTATTATAAGGAGTGTAATTGATAGTGACACCCTCATTTCTCAGGCTAGATCGGAAGAGCGTCGTGTAGGGAAAGAGTGTGCC
>CAJBRS010000126.1 GCA_903958115.1 uncultured bacterium
AATTTATCATCATTCCCAATCCAACCTTTTTTCTGGATAAATCCTAAGAATACGGTTCTAACAGTAAACAAAAGAACAAAATCGCGCGCTTTTTCTTGATCTAAGATCTTGTTTCTTTTTTTAACTGCCTCAACGAGTTTATTATATTCAACAAAAAAGTCTTTGTAGAAGATATCGGTTACAGCGGATAAAGAGAATGCTTCTTTAATCTTGTCCAGAGACGTAAAACCGTCATCATTATCTTTGCCTCCGATTCTTTGCAGAAAAGTTTTATTGGTAAATTCAGGATCGGGGCTTACGAAGTATGTAAACCTACGGAAATTGCTCCATTGCCTGCGGTTGCCTATAGCCTCTGGATAAATAAGAGAAAATCGAAAATTGCCATGGCGATCATAAAAAATAACAATGCCAGCATCCGATTGGGTATCTTTGAGTATCTTTTTGCCTTTTTCATATTGCGCTTTTTTTCCGCTTCGCTCGGAAAGCGGCTGGCTGGCTTTAAAAGCGCAAACAACTAACTTCTCGCTTTCAGAAAATTTAATCTCACCAAGTTTTATACCATCAGAAAAATACTCATCATTATATTGATTAAAGGATTCCTGCCGCGGAGCAAAGGAACGGTTTTTTTCACGAAAAAACCGGGTAAATTTATCTGGTGAGAAAGCACCTATGATATCTTGTAGAATTTCTCTACTCATAATTTTTGATTTTCAATAGCGATGATTATTTCTTTAGATAGATCTTTCTGCTTTGCTTTTTCTTTCTGCAGGTAATCTTCACCCAGTTCCTTTTTCAGGGCGATTATTTCCGCTATTGCTCTTTCTTGCTTTGTCTCATCCGCGCTTTCCATGTTAGCGATCCGACGTAAGGTATAATCAGAAAGGGTGCCGTAATCAAGAATATCTTCTCTCAACGTTCGTAAGAAATCCTTGTGCGGCATTATTCCTTCAGATTGAATCTGATTAATAAATGTCGCGAGATTGTTTAAGGCTTTTTGCTCAAGGCTTTGTTCGCTTGAGGGAGTAACACGGTGTTCTTTGAATTTTCTTATACTCTCATAAGCTTCCCAGAAACTACCGCTTAAGGACAAAGCTTTTTCATCTTGAGCGCAGGCGATCTTATTAAACACTTCTTCAAAAGGAGCCTGATAGACATCGAGTTCTTTTTCATTTTCATATTTTAAACAATGGATATACAGCCTTCCTTTCTTCAGGAATACTAAAAGCTCATTTTCACTGTGTTTCTTCGCCACTTTTATGCGTGGCGGATAGCTTTTTAGAGACGCTATAAGCTCAGGAGCATCCTTTTTGATTCTTAAAAACTCTTTCAGGGCTTTGGTGTAAAAACTTTCTTCCTCCTGTTTGTCTGGATTTTGCTGGATCCGTTTAAAAAGGCCAGACGGAGTCGGCTCTTCGTCAATATCAAAGATCTTGGCGTCTTCTCCCAGTGTACTATGGATCAAAAACATTTTATTACTAGCAATCTCACGTGACTTTACCAGCTCCGACCCTTTCTCGGTAGGGAAGAAATTAATGATATAAAGCTCATTAAAAACTTTTTTACTAATACGGTTAATACGTCCGACACGCTGAATAACCCTAACTGGATTCCAGGGAATGTCGTAGTTAATAACAAGCCCTGCGCGGTTTAAGTTAAAACCTTCTGATATTTTGTCCGAAGCAAGTAAAATGTCAAAATCATCGTTTTGTTCGGAATAGGCGGCATCAAAATTTTTATTTATTTGTGAAATCTTCTGCGCAGATAAATCGCCCGCGATAACAAGAATCCTCTCGCCATAATGTTTTCTTAAAATTGCTTCCAGATATTTGACCGTATCCAGATATTCGGAAAATATTATAATTTTCGTGGACGAATTACATACGCTGGTCGGCGCAGGCGGGGCAGAAGGCGCGATTGACGCGTCCAATATTTTAAAGCCGGCCCTGTCAAGAGGCGAGATACAGTGTATCGGCGCCACGACATTAAATGAATACAGGAAATATATCGAAAAAGACGCGGCG
>CAJBRS010000127.1 GCA_903958115.1 uncultured bacterium
TATATAGCTCTCAATATAGCTTGGGTAGAACCTCTTTAACTAATACAGTTATGCGTATTTTTAAAAATTGAGAGAAAAAGTCATTCAGTGTCCGCCCGGCAGGAATCGAACCTGCGACCCTCTCCTTAAAAGGGAGCTGCTCTACCGACTGAGCTACGGGCGGATATAATTAAACAGGATGTTTAACGTGTAAAAGCAATATTACACACTAAGGACGAATTGTTCAAGTGCGCTAGTCATTTCAGACCTCCCTCTTCGCGACTCGTGATAGAGAGTAATCATCTTTGTGGCGAGCCCCGCCAACTCATTTTTAGAAAAATTTTGTGAATAAGATTTTGCTTTTTGAAAGACAAAAGGCTTCATGTCTGTAGAACTGGCCGATGTCGCACCTTGCGCCACAATCATATTTTTTATCTGCCACCACAAAATTCCATGAATCTCTTCTGGAGCGATATCCTCCGCCAGAGCTTCTGCATACAAAATCCAAAGCTGTTTTTTGTCACGCCGACCAAGAGCATCTGTCATAGAAAAAATATTGAATCTTTCTTTTGATGGACGCCCTTCTTTCAAATCAAAAGCTTGTAGCTTTTCAGCCTTTTTCTCGATTTTTGTTAGTGTGACCTTATCTACTTTTCCTTCAAGAAAAATAAAGACGTTTTCGGACTTCGCAATTTCAGCTAGTCTGTCCAAGACAGACTCCTTCGCTTCCTTATTTTCAAAAACATTATCTAAAAAAACAATGTATTTATTTTCAAACAATCCCTGACTCTCAATTTTTTCATCAAGCAAAGAATCACTCCAGTTTTCTGAACCAATTTTAAATAAAAGTGCGTCAGGCTTCTTTTTCAAAAGAGCTTCACGAAGCTCGCTCGCTTTATGTCGCGCCTTATCCTTATCTTCTCCATGTAAAAAATAAATCATGTTGGTAATTTAAGAAGTTAGATCCTCCATGCTACCCCAGTTATCCCCCACTGAACTTTCAGCCTTACAAACAATCCCACTTATTTTCTTTGGATCAACAACCTCTTCCATAATTCTTTGTAGCTCTGGCACAATCTTTTTCACACTCTCGTTCTTAATTTCAAAAACCAATTCATCGTGCACCTGCAAAAGCAGCTTCACCTCATCATCTAACTTATTGTCAGAAATATATTTACTAATCTGGATCATCGCGAGCTTCACGATATCTGCCTCTGTCCCTTGAATCGGCGCATTTATAGCCATACGCTCAGCCATCGCTCGAATAAATGGCAACTTTGATTTTATGCCAGCAAAATATCGTCGACGACCAAAGAAAGTTTCTGTGTAGCCAGTTCTTTCTGTATCGACTTTTACTTTGTCGAGATAAGTAGCTAGACCACTGAAATTACTGAAGTATTCATTATAAAAATTCTGAGCAGTAGCGCGGTCAGTACCAAGATTAGCCCGCAAGGCGTTTACTCCCATTCCATAAAGAATACCGAAGTTAATTACCTTGGCTTGCCGTCGCATTTCTTTTGTCACCTCTTTTTCTGAAACTTTAAAAACCTGTGCCGCTACAGCAGTATGAACATCCTCTCCCCTTTTAAAAATCTCAATCAACTTTTCATCACCAGAAAGAAAGGCTGCAATGCGTAGCTCAATCTGGGAATAATCAATTGCCACAAGAGAATTCCCTTTTTCTGCTATGAAGGCATGACGAATTTGTTGGCCAAGTGCTGACTTAATTGGAATATTTTGTAAGTTTGGGTCATGCGAAGCCATACGGCCAGTAGCGGCCCCAGCCTGTAGAA
>CAJBRS010000128.1 GCA_903958115.1 uncultured bacterium
ACGGACTTTTTATAAAAAGGCAACTTATATCAAGTGTATAAAAAAGAGGGTTGGCGCATGGCGCCAACCCTCGACTGAGATTTCCTTAACACGAATCATTTGCCTAGACTGCCGACAGGATAGTCGCCTGTAAAACAGCTAGTGCAATGGCCATTACCTCCTATGGCTTTTACCAAGCCGGGGAGAGATAGAAACGTTAGGCTATCGACGCCTAAAAATTTCACCATCTCCTCGTGGCTCATGTTGTGGGCTATGAGACCGAGTTCGTCCGGTGTGTCGATGCCGAAGTGGCAGGGGTGTTTGATCATTGGGCTTGATAAGCCCATGTGGACTTCTCCAAGATCAGCCTCTCTTGCCATAGCAACGATTATTTTTGAGGTTGTTCCTCTCACCATGGAATCATCAATCAGCATGAAGCTTTCCCCTTTAAAAATGCGTCGAGGGTTGAATTTCATTCTGACTTTTTTCTCTCGGTTGATTTGGTCGGGAGCAATGAATGTCCTTCCGACATAATGGTTACGGATGAAAAAAGTTTGGTATTTGACGCCAGACTCTTCGCTGAATCCGTAAGCTGCTGGTATTCCTGAGTCAGGCACCGAAGCAGCATAATCGAGGTGGATGCCACCGGCTTGTATCACTTCTTTCGCAAGCTGTTGACCCATTTTAATTCGAACGGCATGAAAGTCTGTTTTACTGTCTATCAAACTGTCAGGCCGAGCGAAATAAATGTGTTCGAAAACGCATCCACTTATTGGCACTTTGCCTTTTTGTGGTAGATCGTCAACGGTGACGCCATCTTTTGTTACAATGAGCATTTCTCCCGGGGCGACTTCATCAACGAACTTTGCACCTATGCTATCAAGGGCGCATGTTTCCGAAGAGAAGATTGTTGCTCCATTGAGTTCTCCGTGTTTCAGAGGTCTAAAACCAAAAGGATCCCGAACACCGATCATCATGTCTTTCGTCATGATAATGAGCGAATAAGATCCTGTGATTTGAGATAAGGCATCCTTCACCTTTTCGACAAGAGTGCTTTCCTTTGAAGCGGCGATGAGTTGGAGAATGACTTCTGTATCAACTGTCGATATGAATCCTTTGCCTTCGTCGAGAAGTCTTTTACGGATTGAATCTGAGTTGGTGAGATTACCATTGTGGGCTACAGCTAGGCCGCCGAAGGCAGTCTCTAGGAACAGAGGCTGGAGGTTGCGGTAAGCATCATCACTGGTGCTGTTATTACCGCTGGTCGAGTAACGGACATGGCCGATACCCAATGAACCTCGAAGGTCTTTTGTTTTTTCTGGTTGGAAAACATCACTGACAAGGCCGTGGCCACGGTGAGGGTGCGGGGTTTCTCCGTCAAAGGTGACGATCCCTGCGCCTTCTTGGCCTCGGTGTTGTAGTGCAAATAGACCGAGAGAAATAAGTTGGATAGTTTCTGGATGTCCGAAGACACCAAAAACACCACATTCTTCTCTGAGTCCATCGAAATCAAACGGAGTAGTATCCATAGGATTGTTTTGTTGTGAAGTTTCTATTTGGAGTAGCGGGGTGGTTTCAAATTGATATTAGCATACGCTGTGGGTAATAAACAAAGCCGGTGGTCTATGCTATAATTTCCAAATCATGATAATCACATACCACGGATTAGAATTCATTAAGTTACAAGTTGGAGAGACTGTTATTGGCATCAATTCTCCTTCGAAAGAATCAAAATACAAGAAAACTAGCTTTGGTGCAGATATTGCTCTAACTACACTCAATCACCCAGATTTTAATGGCGGGGCATCTCTTTCTAGGGGAGATCGTAATCCATTTGTAATTGAGGGTCCTGGCGAATATGAAATAGAAGGAACTTTTATAAAAGGATACGCCTCAGAATCAAAATACGACGGAAAAGATCGTATCAATACAATTTATTCTTTGTCCGTGGACGGAATGAATATTTGTTTCTTGGGAGCATTGAGTAATCCAGCTTTGAAAAGTGAGACCATCGAAGCTATTGATGGAGTCGATATATTGTTTGTACCTATTGGAGGCGACGGCGTTCTTACGCCGGCTGAGGGTTACAAAATTGCTGTTCAACTAGAGCCAAAATTGATTATCCCTATTCATTTTGAAGAGGATGGTAAAGAATTGAAGACCTTTTTGAAAGAGGGAGGAAGTGAGAAAATTGATCCTCAAGAAAAGTTGACCTTAAAGAAGAAAGATTTGGAAGGAAAAGAAGGGGAGATAGCTCTACTGGTATCTAGTAGTTCCTAGTTAATTAAATTTATGATGGATTACATCGCTAAGCTTCAGGAAAAACCGGTTCACATTAGAAAAAGAATCCTTTTTCTAAGTACTTTTTCTATTACAGCGATTATTGCTGTGATTTGGTTTTCTTTTTCTTTTTTGGTCAATTCAAATCCTGATAACAATAACGATGCAATAAGTATGGATGGCACTTCGACAGAAGTATCCTCTTTATCATCTTTGGGAAATATATTTTTAACTGTTAAAAATGCTGTTGTGGCTGAAAAGCAGGTTTTACAATCTTCTCTTAAGTTTTAAATTCAAAATTGATTATCATGAAGATCAAAAGAAATAAAGGTTTTACTCTAATAGAACTTTTGGTAGTCATATCGATTATTGGTTTTTTGGCTTCAATCGTGCTGGCAAGTTTGAATATTGCTAGATCTAAAGGTAGAGATGCACAAAGATTGTCAGATTTGCATCAATTGCAGAATGCTCTTGAATTGTACAAGAATACGCATAACAGTTACCCTGTTTGTGTTTCGGGTAATGGTTGGTGTAGTGGTTGTGGAAACCCTCAATTTGGCGGAGCTCTTAATGTGCTGGTTAGTGAGGGATATATACAGAAAATACCGACCGACCCGACAAACAATCAGAATGGGTGCTATACATACGAGTACACGTCTGGGGCTTCTTCGGTATATGGAAACTGTGCTGGTAAAGATATAAGCCAGTACCCTTATGCGATTAGATTTGAACTAGAAAATACAGTACTCAGTTTGCCGATGTTTTCTGAACAGAGAAATGGAGGGCATGAATATTGTATAATCATGCAATAGATTATAAAAAATGCTATAATCGGAAATCAAAATAAAAAATCAAAATGGCAAAAAAGGTTGAAATAGAAGAAATAAAAACAGAAAACGAAGAAAATAGAGTAGTTTCTAGAAACTTGGTGACAGAAATGCGCACCTCTTTTATTGACTATGCTATGTCTGTTATCACAGACCGTGCATTGCCTGATGTGCGTGATGGTTTAAAGCCAGTACACCGACGCATTCTTTTCTCTATGAACGAGAAAGGACTTACATCATCAGCAAAATTTAAGAAGTCGGCTACGGTAGTTGGAGACGTGCTCGGAAGCTACCATCCCCATGGAGATGCATCTGTTTATGATGCTATGGTAAAAATGGCGCAAGATTTTAGCTATCGTTATCCTTTGGTGCTTGGTCAGGGTAACTTCGGATCAGTTGATGGTGATCCTCCAGCTGCATACCGATACACTGAAGCGAAAATGAGTAAAATCTCGAATGAGCTTTTACGTGATTTAGATAAAGAAACTGTTGATTTTCATCCTAACTATGACGGCACCAAAAAAGAGCCAGCTGTTTTGCCCGCAGCTGTACCGGCTATTCTTTTGAATGGTACTCTTGGTATTGCCGTTGGTATGGCCTCTAACATTCCTCCTCATAACCTCGGTGAGATTGTTGATGCTACTGTTCACTTGATCGATAACGAAGATGCGACCACAGAAGATCTGCTTGGTTTTGTGAAGGGTCCGGATTTTCCTACAGGTGGTGTGGCTTTTGGTCAGACCGATATTAATCATGCTTATGCTACTGGTAAGGGAGGTGTAGTGGTCCGAGGCGAGGCTGAGATTGTAGAAGAAAAAGCTGGTCACGAGCAGATCATTATCACGTCGATTCCATTTAGGGTTAACAAGGCTACTTTGATCGAGGCCATTGCTGATCTTGTCCGTGAAAAAAAGATAGAAGGTATTAAAGGTCTTCGAGATGAATCATCGAAGGATGTTCGTATCGCTATAGATCTAAAGAGTGGTAGTCATCCTCAGAATGTTCTTAACTTTTTATACAAACATACTCAGCTTGAGGAAACATTTCATTACAACCTAGTGGCCCTTGTTGATGGGGTGCCTCAGACTCTTGCTCTGAAGACAATTCTCAGTGAATTCGTTAAACATCGAAAGATTGTTATCAAGCGTCGCACCGAATTTGATTTAAGAAAAGCAGAGGAGCGAGAACATATCTTGATCGGCTTGAAAAAAGCACTCGATCATATCGATGAAATTATTAAGCTGATTAAGAAATCAAAAGATACCGAAACAGCCAAACTAAATTTGATGAAAGAATTCCGTTTCTCTGAGAGACAGGCTGTTGCGATCTTGGATATGCGTCTTCAGAAATTGGCTGGACTTGAAAGAAAGAAAATTGAAGATGAACTTGACGCCGTACAGCTATTTATTAAGGAATTAAAGGATATTTTGGCTCACCCAAAGAAGATTTTGGAGATTATTAAGAAAGAATTGTTGGAGGTGAAAGAAAAGTATGCTGATGATCGACGTACAAAAATTATAAAACATGGTGCAAAGAACTTTTCTATAGAGGACATTATTCCTGATGAGGAGAGTGTGCTCGTTTTAACAGCTGGAGGTTATATCAAGCGAACAAATCCTGATGAGTACCGAAAACAAAAGCGTGGGGGTGTTGGAGTTGTTGATCTTGATACTAAGGAAGAAGATTTTATTACCACTTTCTTAACGGCTTCAACTCATAACGATCTTTTATTCTTTACAGATAAGGGTAAGGCCTATCAAATTAAGATGTATGATGTTCCAGAGGGTAAGAGGGCTACTCGTGGAAAGTCTGTAATGAATTTCTTGTCGCTTTCAAGTGAAGAGAAGATTACTTCTATTTTAGCAATGCCAAAAGAGATAAAAAAGACAACCCTTTCTCTTTTGATGGTGACGGCTAATGGTACTGGTAAGAAAGTAAAGGCTGAGAATTTTCATGACGTACGTAGAAGTGGTTTAATTGCCATCAGTCTTGATGAAGGGGATAAATTGATCTCTGCATCTTTTGTAGACAAGGGTGATGAGGTGGTCATTGCTACAACTAAAGGCCAGTCAATTCGTTTCAAAGAAAATGACATTCGTGAGATGGGCCGTACAGCTGGTGGAGTTCGCGCTATTAAAATTAGTAAAGGTGATACTATCATTGGTGCGGATGTTATTAAAAAAGGCCATGCGAATCCAGAAATTTTGGTTATCTCTGAACATGGCTATGGAAAAAAGACTCCTCTCAAGGAATACAAGACACAGAAGCGAGGTGGTTCTGGTATTAAGACCTCAAAAGTAACAAGTAAAACCGGTAATTTGATTGCTTCAAAAATTGTCACCGAAGAGATTGATGAGCTTGTCGCTATCTCAAAGAAGAGTCAGGTCATTCGTGTTGATCTAAAAGAAATTCCATCTCTTGGCCGTCAGACTCAGGGTGTTCGTATTATGAAGTTGCGTGAAGGGGATAGCTTAGCGTCACTTATTTGTTTATAATAGAGACAACATGTTTGTTAGTCCTAAAAAAATCACTGAACAATCTTTTGTTGATGTGAATATGAAGATAGCTGATGTTGGTTGTGGTACCGGCCACCACACTTTCGATTTAGCAGAGGCTGTCGGTCCTTCTGGAAGAGTTTATGCAATAGACGTTCAGGAAGACCTTTTAATGACTTTAAAGAGAGAGTCAGACAGAAGAAAACTCAATAATGTTATTATTATTTTGGCTGATGCCGAGAAAAATACTGGTATCGAAAGTAACAGTCTAGACAGAGTCTTTTTCAGTAATAGTTTTTTTCAGTTTGAAGACAAAGAGGGAGCTGTCATGGAAGCAAAACGATTATTGAGGAGGGGAGGTAGAATAGTGGTGGTGGATTGGCTGAGTTCCTTCAATCATCTCGGTCCTCATCCAGATAATGTTTTTGGAAAAGAAGCTGCTGTTAAACTTTTCTTAAAAAACGATTTTCAATTGGATAAAGAATTAACAGCTGTCGGTGATTATCATTACGGTCTCATTTTTAAACATGACTAACTTTCAATATGCGCTTATTGGTATATTCATCTTCTTTATCTTAGCCGGTGTTGTTGTTTTTGCTAAATTCGGTGGAGTGGGGGGAAATAACGGCGCGAACGCTGGCGCAACGGTCACTATTTGGGGTACTTTGCCAAAAGACACAATGAATAATCTCATCAGAGATTTTGGTGTTAATGCTGTCTATAGGGAAGAAAGTGCTGGTTCTTTTGAGACGGATTTGGTTAATGCTTTGGCTGAAGGGAATGGTCCAGATATCGCCTTGATGCCACAAAGTTTGATTCTTTCGGAACAAAGCAAAATATATCCAATACCTACAGCCGTGTATCCTGTTAGTCAACTCCAAAGTACTTTTATCCAAGAAGGCGAAATGTTTAATACAAAGGACGGTATCCTTGGCATTCCTTTTGTAATTGATCCCTTGGTGATGTATTGGAATAGAGATCTATTTTCAAATGCTGGTATCGCTTTACCTCCAACTCATTGGGATGATCTATATAATCTAGTCCCTCAGTTAACTGTCAAAGACCAGGATTCAACTATTCACCAGAGCACAGTTTCTCTTGGTGGTTATAGCAATGTGTCTCAGGCTAAGGATATTTTGTCGGCATTACTATTGCAGGTTGGCGATCCGATGGTTGCTCTAGACTATGATGGAAATTATTCATCAAAGTTGGCTGAGAGTCGAAACGGATTAGGGAAGTCTATAGCATCCGATGTCTTGGATTTTTACACAAGCTTCGCAGATCCACTTAAGACTCAGTATTCTTGGAACGATTCTTTACCATCCTCAAAGAGTTATTTTTTGTCTGGTAATCTAGCTTTATATTTTGGTTTCGCTTCAGAATTGTCTGATTTACAAAACAAAAACCCAAATCTTAATTTTAGCGTGGCAACAATACCTCAGGCTCGAGATGTTTCAGTTAAAAGTACCTTTGGTAATCTACAAGCTTTAGTCATACTCAATAACTCAGCTCATAAGGCAGATGCTTTCAATGCTATTACTAAATTGACTTCGGCCGATGCTATCACTTCTCTTTCCGCTTCAACTCACTTACCTCCAGTTCGAAGAGATCTTTTAGCTAACAAGCCTTCTGATTCTGCAGCTTCTTCCTTCTACGATTCCGCTCTTCAAAGTAAGGGGTGGCTTGATCCAAGTTCTGGTGGAACGGATAGTATTTTTGGTACTATGGTACAATCAATAACAAGCGGTAAATCTGATTCTAACGACGCCGTGGCTTCCGCTTCAACACAGATCGGTGAATTATTGAGACCTTATAGAAAAAACACCAATGCAACAAGTAACTAAATCAATTAGTAGGGTAGCACTTTCTATTAGCGCAACACTTTTGCCGGGTGCGGTGTTTGCTGCGAAAATTGTGCCGGACTGCCCCCAGAATGGCCCTTGTGGCTATGCCGAGTTAATTACTATGGCCAACAATATTATTTCTTTTTTGGTCTTAGATATAAGCGTTCCTATAGCCACTATAGCTTTTGTCTATGCTGGATTTCTTTATATTACTTCTGGTGGTAACGAAGGACAGGTTTCAAAGGCTCATGAAATATTTAAGAAGGTCATTATTGGTTTTATTATCGCCGCTAGTGCTTGGCTTCTTGTTCATATGATTCTCACCACTCTTAACGTTGGAACTCAGTATAAAACGGTGGTACAATAAATATATGATCAAGAAAATTTTTCAAAAGATTTACATCGCTACTCTGGTAGCTTTTCCCTCTGTTATTTTTGCTGGTGATATTAGCGGTAGTAACAGTAGCGCAACCCTTAAAAATCCTCTTGATACTAATGGTAGTGGTAGCAGTATGACTTTCACTAGTTTACTAACCTTGATCTTAAAAATTGTTACAGAAATAGGTTCAATCGTTGTCGTGTTTTTTATAATTTATGCTGGTTTTATGTTTGTGACCGCTCAGGGGAATGAAGAGAAACTAACAAAAGCTAAGAATTCCTTAATGTGGACATTGATCGGTGCGGCGATATTGCTAGGAGCCAACGCCATTGCTTTAGCGGTCCAAGGAACGGTCACATCATTACAATAAAAATATAAAATAAATTTATGTACAGCAATAGTGCAGATACAAGTTCGTTGTCGGGAATAGCTTACTGGGCTGTGGATTTCTTACAGAGTGGAGTGGTTCCACTTCTCATTGCTTTAGGAGGGGTTTATTTTATGTGGGGAGTCCTAAAATATGTCACAGCTGGTGAAAGTGAAGATAAGATGAAAGAGGGTAGAAGCATGATGATATACGGGATTATTGCTCTTTTTGTGATGGTTTCTGTGTTTGGTTTGGTTAGAATTCTTCTTAACACATTTTCTGGTGGAGGAGCATCTGGTTTCGATTTCGCTCTTCCTAAATTACCAACAAACTAGATAGTAGTATCCACAGCCGGCAAGATGACTACCATTGGCCATTGTGTTACTATTATTGGTGTTAAATAGTCGATTACTTTTATTTATTAGTTAATTATTATTCAATGAAAAGATTTATTTATAAGGCTTCTTTACTCGCTCTGCCTTTAGCTATTCCAGCTTTCGCTTTGGCTGCAACTAGTGGAGCATCTAGCGGTGATTTTACAAGTCTAAATTCTTCAATCACAGCAATTGAAAACTTGATAAACAAGGTTGTTCCTCTTATCATCGGTATCGCTGGTCTAGTGTTTATTTGGGGATTGGTTAGTTATGTTACTGCTGGTGGTGACGAAGAAAAGAAGAAGACTGCTCGAGACACCATGGTTTACGGTATCATCGTGCTTTTCGTGATGGTGTCTGTTTGGGGATTGGTAAACATTCTTGTCGGTACTTTTGGTTTGAACAACGCAACAAGTCCTGCTCCAACCAACTTTATTCCAACAAACTAGTATTTTCTCTTGGAAGCATTTCTCTACAAAGTTAATAATGCCATCGTCAATCCGCTTATCTATCTTATGATGGCGGTGGCTTTGGTGTCTTTTCTTTGGGGGGTGGCTCAGTATGTGAACAAGGGAGACAATGAAGATTCTCGTGCTGAAGGTTCAAGACATATGCTGTGGGGGATCGTTGGCTTGTTTATAATGTTTGGTGTTTTTGGAATTATTCATATTATTTTGAATACTTTCGGGATAAGTGATCCAAATGTAAACGTCTTCATTAAATAGTCTGGCGATCAGAAGGGAAATTAAAATTTTTAAAGAAAAAACGGGCGACGCTGCAGTGATGCATCGTCGCCCGTTTGGGTTTTTGTCCCTACGTTAGTATCGCTTGTAAGACAGGCGGTAGTAACGAGGAGAGTTGTACTGCGGGTTGGCGTAGTAGCGCCTTTCCGGAGGTTGTTGAACTTGTTGATGGTAATACCTGGGAGTCCTGTAAGGGGCTCCGTAGGTCACGATGTAGGTCATCTTGACCCGACCATTGTTTCTCACCTTGATTGTGTGGATGTTGTCGTTAGACGGTACGCGTTGGTCCCTCCCAAGAGAAACCACGTTGCTTCCGTTCAAAACTAACGTTACATCCGAGTCGAAGTGAAGATTCCAGCTGTGCTCAAATTGTAGTTCGAGCGTGCTGGACCATTGACCGGGGTACAGTGTGACTGTCTCTGCACCGTCTGGCGCACGCTCCCACGACACTTGCTGTGTTCCTTGTTGGTTTGAACTCCAAGAAGGGGCATGCAGTTTCGAGAACATTTTTGGAGCTTGGTCGACCCTACCTCTCAGGTAGATCGATAAGCCGATAACGATGGTGCAGATGAGAACGAACACAATGGCGATTGCTCCAACCAGTGGCTGGTTGATCGTGCTGGTGCTCGTTGGGCCTGAAGCTGCAATTGTTGCAGCTGTTGCTGCTGGAGTCGTAGTTCCGGTTCCAGTAGTCGCATGAACGGGTGTTGGTATAGGCATTTTCCCTTTTTTGGTTAAATTAGGATTTTGCGCCGGGGACAACGAAGGTTTTGACACCTGGTGGTAGTCTGAATTCTACGATGGATTTGGGGATTATCCCCGCTGCCACCATTACATCCTCGTCTACAACAAGTTGCCCAGCATGTTTTGGGTCTGCGGGTTTTCCCAACTTTTTCGCGATTGTCTGGAGAAGGTCGGCTTGCATAACTTTTGTCCGAAGTTTTTGAACATCCTCTGTGTCGAGAACGCCAATGAATTTCGGAGTGCCAACCATGACACCATGAACCTCTTCCACGTCGCAGAGATTGCCTTCGGGTAAGAAGACTTTGTTTGCAACATTGTCAGTGATCACATCAACACCTGCACGGATTTCTGAAGAACTTGCCTGGGTTGATACCAGGGTCAAATAAGCTTCTAATTTGCCGCGCAGATCTCTTTGTTTGGTGCTTTCATCTGTTTTGATGAAAGATAGACAGTTCCCGCGAATGATCTCACCATTTTTGTCGATGACATTGGGCCACCAACTGAACAGCCAATCAAATCGGACGACGCCGTTATCAGGTAAGCATGTGTAGATGCTGTCCTTGGCGTCTTCTTCTGTGATTGTCCGATGGAGTTTGATTGCTCCACCATTGAAGTCGTTCGATACACGCTTTTCGGTGGGGAACTTGAAATTAAGTCCCTGTCTAAAGAAGCGAGTTGTGCCGGTAATGCTGTCTTTCGTGTACCAGATTTCTTGGTTGTCTGGATTGATGGTCCACGATTCCCAATTTTTACTGATCGCAATAGCCACGACGATGGCACCGATGATGACACCAGTCAGGGGACTACCGATAATGATCGTTATTGAGATGGCGATGGTCAGAAAGACCATTAGCCAAAATATTGCAGCAACCACTGTGAAGAGGTTGTTGAGTTCTTTGTTGTTCATGAGTGTTCCTTTTTCTGTGTTTCTAAATTGTCGAAGAGCTGTGCCGTGATTGGTCAGTTCTCTATATTTGGTAACATTGTATCATATTTTAAGGCTAAAGTCAAGCTAGGGTGATCTATTTTAGCCTTATTTTAAGGGCTTTTTCTGGGGTGACCCATTTGATTCGCGGGTCTCGCTTAAACCACGTCATCTGACGTTTTGCATACTGCCAGCTCTCGTTTTTGATTTTTTCAATCATTTCTTCTTTAGAAATTTTATTTTGTAGAAAAAGAGCCATATTTCGGTATTCTAATCCGAGTGCCTCCATTCGTTTCCAAGACAGACCATTTCTGTGTAATTTTTCTGCTTCTTTCAGCATCCCTTTCTTTAGGCGCTTATCGAGTCTTTTGGCTATGTTTTCTTTTAATTTTTCTGGAGTTATCTTTGTGCCAATTTGTATAAAATTTTCTGTGCCAGTATTATCTTGAGATTTCCCGATCGCTTGTAGATCAAGAAGAGGCACTTTACCTAAGGCTTTTACAATTTCAATTGCACGAATAAGTCGAACAGGATTTTGTTTCTCGATAGTTTTAGCTCGATCGGGATCAAGTTTCTGTAATGTTTTAAAAAGTTTTTCGGTGGAATAGGTTGCTAGCTCAGCTCGTAATTTTTTATTTGGTTTTACTTCTGGAAAGATCGTGTTGTCGACGATTGATTGAATGTAGAATCCTGTACCGCCGCAAATTATTGGGAGCTTTCCACGAGATTGTATTTCAGAGATGGCCCTTTTTGCTTTCTTTTGAAAATTTGAAACTGAAAAGGTTGTGGAAGGACTCACCACAT
>CAJBRS010000129.1 GCA_903958115.1 uncultured bacterium
ATCTTCCTGCCACCTTGAAGGAAGCCGGCAAGAGACTTTCTGAAACAGCTAAGGAAGTTGATAAAGCTCAGCGGTTGCTTTCTCAATTGCCAAAGTCAAAATAGTGCAAGGCTAGACCTTGCTTTTTTATTTTATAAAAAATAGTTGCATAAGATGAGATACATAGGTAACACCCCTAAACTGCCAAAAACTGGTAGAATAGGGCTGAAAACCTAAATATTTTATTCCTATGCACCAATTCTATATCCCCAGTCTATGGCGCGGCCATTCTTTCTTCGTGCCTCGTCATCCATTCAAGCTGCTGAACATCCACGAGCGGTGGCGAAAGCAGGCAGACCTGCTCAAGCTGTCTGGCGCAGCCAAACAACGGCTGGAGTGGTTTATCTTCTACGAAACCAAGGCAAAGCGCAACGCCACATACACCGGCAGGCATTTTGGAATTTCAACAAAAACATTCCATAAGTGGAACAACCTCTTTGACAGGAAGAACTTAAGATTATTGGAAGACAGAGATAGAGCCCCAAAACACGTCAGACAAAAGGAGGTAACCCCGGAAGAAGAATCGAGGATAATTGAATTAAGAAAAGCTCACATCAGATGGGGCAAACTGAAGTTAAAGAAGATTTACGAGGGACAATATTCACAGGAAATATCCTCGTGGAAAATTCAATATACAATCAAAAAATACAAACTATATTACCATCCGATTAAGAATGAAAAAATGCAGGCCAAACGCAAACGAAACCAAAAGAAGAAACGAATCACAGAGCTTTCGAAGAAACAATATCCGGGCTTCCTTATCTGTTTTGACACCATCGTGATATACTGGAATGGAGTTAAGAGATATATATTCACCGGCATTGATTCGGTTTCCAAGGTGGCTTTCGCCAGAATGTACACAACCAAATCTTCCTACAACGCACGTGACTTTCTGCTCCGCATGCACTACCTGCTTGAAGGAAAAATGCTTAACGCCGGACACGACAACGGATCTGAATTCCATAAGTTGTTTGCTCAGCTCTGCGCCGAGTTAAATATTCCGCAATACTTTTCCAGGCCTCACACTCCCAAAGACAACCCGGTCTGCGAGAAATTCAACCAGACCTTGCAGCAGGAATTTATTGACCTTGGCAACTTCACGCCAGACTGCGCGGAATTCAACCGTCTGCTTACCGAATGGCTGATTGAATACAACTTTGTCAGACCCCATCAAACCCTCGGATATTCAACCCCGATACAGTTTACCGAGAAAACATTAAAAGTGTTACCTATGTGGTCATCTCGTGCACACTCTTGACATTGTTTTTAAGAAGAGTAGCATTAGAAAAAATGCGTTAAAATGTTCTTTTACAACTAAGCGCATTAGTAACAGAAAGGAAAACTTATTTTATGCAAATCCCTAAAGAATTTGATGGACATATTATCTGTTCTCAGCAGTTTACTAGGCCTTGGCTGGAGGAGCAGCTTTTTCCAGAGGCAAGCAAGATGAGGGCGGTTGTTGACCATGGGGGATGCGATGCTTTGAAGGGCAAGCGGGCAATATCGTTTTTTTATCAGGCA
>CAJBRS010000130.1 GCA_903958115.1 uncultured bacterium
AGAAATCCAGAATCAAAAAAAGAAAATCCTATTGAAAATCCTCAAGAAAAACCTGAGGAACCAACCGAAATTAAACCAAAAAAGGTAGGCAGTACTCTCCTCACAAAACTAGAAGGAGAAATAGCTACCATTGATGAAAAAATCGCAGAGATAGATACAAAAATTGATACTCTTCAAAAAACCATCGAGAAACAAAAAAAAGAGATGGATCTTTTGTTAAAAGCACAAATAATAGAAGGCGGACTCCAAAGGAAGATTTCTCAGTACCAAGAAACTATAAAACCACAAAAAGAAGAATTAGCCTCTCTAAACGAAGAGAGAGCTTCTCTCCAATCAGAAAAAGAAAAGCTACAAAAAGATGCTGAGGAAGTATCAAAAGGTCCAGAAAAGACAGGATTAAAAGAATTACAAAGCCTCAAACAAGAAGCGAGAGACAGAAACAAAATCAAAGAAGCAGTAAACCTCGACCAGCTCACAAGTGCATTAGCTTCTATAGAAAAAATTCCAAGTTCAACACATAGTTCTTTCACTGGAGAAGAAATGACAGCGGTCATTCAAGATTTACGAAGTGAAAATCCTACAATGACCCTCCTAGATGTAACGAGAGGATATGATTTAAGAGATAAGGTAGAAGAACTTCTTAGAGTAGAAAATCCTGGAGGAATAGAGAGATCAGAATTTAACAAGATCGAAGAAAGACTAAATAAGGCAAGAGAAAAATACTCCCAAGAATATTTGGTATACGTACAAAGCCAAAATAAACCAAGCCTACTCAACAAAGCTTTGTCAGCGCTTGGAATGGCTAAAAAAGCTGAAGAAGTAGGTCCAAACGAATCATACATCGAGGCAAAGAAAGAATACGACGAAGCCCTAGCTGCTATGGGTCAGTATCTTTTTGATGCAAAAAAAGAACAGCTAGAAAGGATCTCTAAAGGGGAAGGGGAAATCGACGATGATGAAACAGGATTTTTATTGCAAAGATTTTCAGAGGAAGATGACGGTACCCACTCCATAGGATACAGGGCAAAAAGAATCATCGATATAAGAGAGGGAAGACTAACTGAATCCGAAAAAGATCTTCTTCTCAAGAATTACAAAATGAGAAGCATATTTCAGAAAGTCGTTCTCGACGAACACAATCTACTTACACAAAGATCCATTGAACTACAACCAAAATCAGAAAAAGGTGGAGCTAGAAAGATTTTTGATAGCGCTGTTAAGCGTTTTGCAGCCTTACCACAAAGCGTAAAAATGGTGGCTGGATTAAGTATTATTATTGGTGCTGGCGCGATGACTTCAGGAGTAAGCTTACCAATCCTAGCTTCAACAAAAGTAATCTCGATGCTTAGCTCAATGGCAGCGGCTAGGGGAGTGGGATGGCTGGCCGACAATGTATCTTTCTTAAAAGATGGTTCGGGAAAACGCCACGAAAAAACTATGCAGGAGATACGAAATGCATTCGCTAAGGGAGAAAAATCTGTAGCACAAGCTTTAAGTGAAACTGGAGGGGCAAAAAACAAACAAGCTGATGAAGCGGCAAAGTACAGACTAGCAAGAACCTTGTGGATGGCCGCTGGTGGTGCCCTAGCAGGGCTCGGAGTGAGAGAATACTTAGGATCAGCACCAATACTCCACCATGCGCCAGCATCAACCGAGGCGACGCCTTCTTCGGATCAACTAACTCCCCAAACAGAACCTTCTCCTGTTCATCATTCGACAAGTCACATTGTTAACCATGATGTTTCTAATAATCCGGAGACTCAACCAGAATGGAAACATGCCGTCGTCGGCATAGAACAACCAGACGATCCTGCATGGAGAGGTATCGACCACACAATGGAAAGATATCCAGAATATCAGAGACTCAATCCAATACAGAGAATTTTTGTAACACATTCTGTTTACCACGATGTTTTACAACAGAGTCACCACCATGGCCACCACTTAAGAGAAATAATTATTACTCCACAGCAATTTCATCATCACATTATTAATTCCTCTCACTTTCACGATCCACACAGAATTCAACAGATAATGCACGACCAGCGACGATTCGAATCATTCCATCTGAGAAACACTCATCGCATGCCAGTAAACGTTGGGAGAAATTTGGTCTTCAAATTACAAAATCAAGCTTTTCATCATCATCGCTAATTAACTATTATGGACACTATATTAAAAAAAGATCTCATAAAGGAGTTGGGAGTAGACAGCTTACCAGAAGAAGAGCAAGCAAGAATGGTTGAAGAGGTCGGTAGGGTAGTGTATGAGCGCATCATATCAAGAGTCATCCCTCTTCTATCAGCTACCGAAAAAGAAGCTTTCCAGCAAATCTTAGAGAACCCGAACGATGATGACTCTGTTGTTTTTGAATATTTAAATTCAAAAATTCCTAACTTAGAAGCAATTGTTCAAGAGGAAGTTGTTAGTTTTAAAGAGACGAGCTTGAATGTAATGTCCAAAATAGGGTAGGATGTGTCTGTGGAAGAAAATTCTTATCTCAAAGGTTTAAATGAAAAACAGAAAGAAGCGGTCCTTGCTACAGAGGGACCGCTTTTGATCTTGGCGGGAGCAGGAGCAGGAAAAACAAAAACAATCACTCATCGTATTTTGCATCTAATACATAAAGGTGTCGCACCAAGCCAGATCCTCGCAATTACTTTTACCAACAAATCAGCCAAAGAAATGCGCGAACGGGTAGAGAAGTTATTATCAAGCGATGTTTCAATAAACCTTCCAGTTAGCATGGAAGAAAGACCCTTCGTTAGCACCTTTCACTCTCTTGGTGTTCATATCATCAAGGAGAACGCCGAAATTCTTGGATTGCCAAGACATTTCGCTATCTATGATCGAGGAGATTCTAAAAAAGCGGTAAAACAAGCTCTGGAAGAGGTCGGCTACGATCCTAAGCAATTTGATCCTGGTACTATTCTTGGAAAAATTTCTAGAAAAAAAGGAGAATTCCTGACAGCTTCAGAATTTGAAAGCGAAAGTGGAAACA
This sequence comes from uncultured bacterium, assembly GCA_903958115.1. GTDB lineage: Bacteria > Patescibacteriota > Minisyncoccia > Phycocordibacterales > CAWITU01 > CAJBRS01. Next base: position 3,002 of record CAJBRS010000130.1, read on the forward strand.
ATTACATGGAGAAAATTACTGGAGCTGTTTGGCAACGATACGAACTAATTCTTCAAAAGGAGAAAGCCCTTGATTTTGATGATCTTCTTTTAAAAACAGCTAAACTGTTGGCCTCAAATCAGGCAGTATTAAAACACTACCAAGGAATCTGGAAATACATTCATATAGACGAATACCAAGACACTAACAAAGTTCAATATATGATCGCCAAACTATTAGCTGGATCAGAAAAAAATATTGCTGTTGTGGGAGACGGAGATCAATCAATCTATAGTTGGAGAGGAGCAAATATTCAAAATATTCTTAATTTTGAAGAGGATTATCTTGATGCAAAGATTGTCCTACTAGAAGAAAACTATCGTTCAACTCAAAACATTTTAGCTGCAGCAAACAACATTATTTCTAAAAACATTTATCGAAAGGATAAAAATCTTTTCACAAAAAATGAGGAGGGGGAGAAAATTGGATTATATGGAGGTTACGATGAAAATGATGAGGCAAATTTCATTGCCAATAGATCACGTGAATTAATTCAAAATGGTGTAAAGGCAAATGAAATTGCTGTTTTGTATAGAGCCAACTTTCAGTCGCGAGCCCTAGAAGAAGCTTTTCTATCTAAAAGTATTCCTTACCAACTTCTTGGAACAAAATTTTTTGAAAGAAAAGAAGTAAAGGATGTGTTGTCGTACTTAAGAGTGGCACTGAATCCTGATTCTTCGGCAGACTTAAAGAGGGTAATTAATGTACCAGCACGCGGTATTGGTAAGGTAACACTAATTAAGATACTGGCCGGACAAGAAGAAAGTCTGCCTGGAGCCGCGAAAGAAAAAGTGGCAGAATTTCGAAGGCTATTAGAGAGAATAAAAGAAAAGGCTATGACAGGTAGGACCTCCGACACCATCAAATTCATCATCCAAGAATCTGGTATGGAGAAGATGCTAAAAGAAGATGACGAAGAAAAACTAGAGAACACTCGTGAGCTTGTTACCTTGGCTGCGAGATATAACATAATGTCGCCAGAAGAAGGATTTGAACAACTCTTAACGGATGCTTCACTAGCAACAGATCAAGATAGCTTAATGAAAAATGAAGTGGCTGTAAAACTAATGACTGTCCACGCCTCAAAAGGTCTGGAATTTGATTATGTTTTTGTAAGCGGTCTAGAAGAAAATCTTTTTCCTCACAAGAAGTTAAGTGAGGACACACTGAGTCCTGAAGAAGGGGAGGAAGAAAGAAGACTTTTTTATGTAGCACTGACTCGAGCAAGAAAGAAGTTGTATTTAACCTACTCCTCAATGCGTACTATTTTCGGGCAACGACAAGTTAATGTTTTGTCAGAATTTATTACTGACGTAGACGATGGTTTATTAGAAAATGAGGAAAAACCGACCGGCGCAAAAGCCATATTTATAGATTTCTAAAAACAAGTATTATCTATACCATGATAAAAGCTAAAAAATCACTTGGACAAAATTTCTTAAAATCAAAAGCTGCGGTACAGCAAATTTTAACAGCCGCAGATATCTCAGAAGGGGATATCGTCTTAGAAGTGGGACCAGGAAAAGGAGTACTTACAGAGAGTTTATTAGAAAGTGGGGCACAAGTAATTGCTATTGAAAAAGACGATCGTCTAATTGAATTTTTAAATGAGAAATTTGGAGAACAAATCGAGAAGGGGCAGTTAAAAATAATTCATCAAGATATTCTGGA
>CAJBRS010000131.1 GCA_903958115.1 uncultured bacterium
CTCGGTGGAATTGTTCGAGCAAAGAATCTTAAAATTGCAGGGGATCGTTTGAATACTGATATTATTTCGTATATTCGTAGTGAATTTAAAATTCTCATCGGTGAAAAAACTGCCGAAAATATTAAAATTGCTATTGGTAGTGTTGTTCCTTCCCAGCCACCTCTAGAAGCTTCTATCCGTGGTCGAGATCTTGTTACTGGTTTACCTAGGGAAGTTATTATCACTGATTCTGACGTGCGTGAAGCCATTGCTGTGTCTATTGATAATTTGATTGAATCAGTAAAAGAAGTATTAGAGACAACTCCTCCAGAAATCTTGGCAGATGTTATGCACAGAGGTGTGTACCTAACTGGTGGTGGGGCTTTAATTAAAGGTTTACGTGAGCTATTACATGAATACCTAAAGATTCCTGTACATGTTGCCGATGATCCTCTTACTTCTGTAGCACGTGGCACGGGAATTATTCTAGAGAATTTAGACGAATGGTTTGACGTTTTAATTGCCAACGAAGATGAGTTACCAATTCACAAGTGATAGAGGTAGGCGCTCTGTTCAGAGAAGCCGTAATATTTGGGTTGTTACAGCGGTTACCCTGCTATTGTTTTTTGCTTTTCTTTTGAATTTTTCTTTTTTCTCTTCGACACTACAGACAATAGGTAGGCCAATATGGAAAAGTCAGATTATGAGCTCTGGTATCGTGGGCGATATTAGGAGTTTTTTTTCTTCAAGATCTAGTCTGATATCAGAAAACGATTCTCTTAAAAACCAGCTCAATGATCTCTCTGCTAAGGCAGCTGTTAATGATTCACTTCTGTCTGAAAATGAATCTTTGAAAGAACTTTTGGGTAGGACAAATAAAAAGAATCTTCTTCTTGCTGCTGTAATAGAGAGGCCTAGCCAATCACCATACGATACAATGGTTGTTGATGTTGGGTCCGCAAACAATGTCAGTGTTGGTGAGCAGGTTTTTGCTGATAGTAGTTTGCCGATAGGAACTGTTACCGATGTGTATGGTAATTCTGCCCGAGTCATCCTTTATTCTTCTTCTGGTCAGAAGGTGTCTGTTTTGTTGGGTACTAAAAATGTTAAAGCTGAAGCTGAAGGGCAGGGTGGTGGTAACTTTACGATTAAGATCCCCAGAGGCGTGGCAATTCAGGAAGGAGATAGAATAATTGCCCCATCTATTACGACCGCCTTTTTTGGTACCGTTTCCCATATTGATTTGGCCCCAAATGATTCATTCCAGACAATCTATTTCAACTCGCCAGTTAATCTAAACGAACTTCGTTTCGTCTATCTTATAAAATGAGAATTATCGCCGATATAATAATATTCTTCTGTGTTTTTCTAACACCATGGTATATGCCACTTATTTTTTCATTATTTTTGTTGGTTTATTTTGATTTTATTGAAATCATATTTGTTGGTGCTATGATTGATGCTCTGTATGGAGGTAAACTTTTTGTATTACTGAGCGCGGTTGCTTTTATCGGATTTATTTTTTTGAAACCTCGTTTAGCTTTTTATTCCTAAAATTAAAACGTTATCGCCTTGAAAAAAAATAGAAGAAATCACCAAGAAATAGCACCAGATGAAATTTTCCTGGATTCGAGCAATCTTCCTGATTACGATAATAATCAATTTGAGGGAAGGATTGAGAAACCTATCGGGAGGAAAGTGCTTTTAACACTAACTGTTTTCTTTATAGTTCTCATGGCTAGCTATATTGGTCGTATTTGGTTTTTGCAGATCAAAAATGGACAGGTCTTTGCTGACAAAAGCCAAAATAATGCACTTCAAAATACCTTGGTTTTTGCTAGTCGAGGAGTGGTGAGTGATCGAAACGGCGTCCCATTAATTTGGAACGAATTTTCTGGTACAAATACTGACTATGCTTATAGAAAATACACAGATCTTTCCGGCATGTCATTGCTTCTTGGTTACATTAAGTATCCCAAAAAAGACAAATCAGGATTTTATTACAATACTGAGTATGACGGAAAAGATGGTGTAGAAAAATATTTTAATGATGATCTTTCTGGTGAAAACGGTTTAAAAATAACCGAAACTGATGCCACTGGTAAAGTGCAATCAGAGAGTGTTGTAAAACCACCAAAGAACGGCAATAACCTGACTCTGTCGATTGATTCTAGAATTCAACAATCACTTTATAATATTATCGCTACTAATTCGATGA
>CAJBRS010000132.1 GCA_903958115.1 uncultured bacterium
CCCCGTTCTTTTGCCCTTAAAAATGCTATATGAGCATAAGTTGCGAACTCAAATGTCTTTTCTGTGAGTTCTATTATTTTTTCCTCCCTTGAATCCGTCTGAGCTTCTTCTTGCGCAAGTTTGGCAATCTTATTTTCAAGCTCTTTTTTCCCCTTCAAGAAAGCTTCATCATTAATTAGTTGTCTGCGCCTCATTACAACCAATTCATCTAATTCATTTTTTGTTTGTAAAAGTGTTTTTTGACGCGTCTCGGATATTTTTGTTAGATTTTCAATGTCTTTATTTTCGTCTTCGCCAATGTCTTCTAGCGCCCAATTTAAGAAATCTGGAATTATTGTGATTTTGTCTATTTCTTTCTCGATCTGGATTTCTAAATTTTCGTAATTCATCCTCTAGGGCTTCGATTTGATTTATTTTTTCTGTTTCAGCCTGACGCTCCCTTTTTAATTCTTCAGAGTTTACATTTTCTGCTATTGCAATAGCAGTGTAGTCTTTGAGAGTTTTGGCTTTTTCGATACCTCCCTTTAGCTTTGTAATTTTTTTCTGAATTATTTCTAACTGGTGTTTAGCTTCTAGGATTCTTTGTCTTAGTTTAGTAACCTTTTCACCTTCGTCTGATGGTGATGCTTCTGGTCTAGGAGCAGTTCTGATTTTTTCTCTTGAAGGGATTTTTTCTGGTGTAGGTCCCTCAGGTTTTTTATTAGCTACCCCTTTTCCAAAGTCTGCCTCGGTTAATTTCCCATCATTTTTTAAAATGTCTAATACTGTGTCGTGTACAATGTTTGATTCTTCGTTATTAGGAAAACTTTTTAATATGGAAAGAATAGCCTTCTTTTCTTCAGGGCTTAACTCTCTATTTCCAGCTTTTTCAAGTATTTTTTTTATTTCTTCCGTAGGTTTTATCTCGTAATTTGTGACTGCTTCGGCACGATTTCCACCCCGTAGTCCCCTTTTAGTTTTTAATACAAGCAAGACATCATCTAGGTTGGCAGAATATCTGAGATCTCCAGAAGTTCTTGATCGTTCTACTGATAATGGTGGAACCTCTTCTTTTTGACCGACGGGTTCTACTGGTGGATTCACGACAACGCTACCCCTTTTTTGTTTTGGTGGTTTTGCCCCTCTTTTTTCTTCTCTCTGTTCCGCATCTTGTCCTTGCAACCTGAAAATTTTGTCTTCTACGTCAGTGAGTTTTATTTTGAGTACTCTATTTTGGGCCTGCAACCCTCTCATTTTGGCTTTTAGTGCCGGTTTTTCTTCCTTACTTGTTTCAGGGAGATTTATTTGATCGTTTAGTGCTTCAATTTCTTCGGTTAGTCTATTCTTTTCTGCCTCGACAGCTTTTTTTTCTTCAATTAAACCCTCTAGACCTGAAGCCTCCCCGGCATTTTCGTGGTTAGACATTTATTTAAAAAATGAGTAGTTGTTAATGCCTGCAGGATACCATTTTTTTGACATTTCGTACATATCCACTTCTTATCCACATGAGTCATTGACACCCTCCGTGAAGACTATATGATGTATGTAGTGCAAATACGCAGAACGAAAATGGCTTAGATTAGCCATATTTTCAGAAACCCAGAATTATCATTATCCTTAGGCTTATAATAGAATCCACCTCCCGTCCTGATTTGTCTGATAAATCTAGTAATCAGGGCCAATTTAATAAGAATTTTTGGTTTAACGTCCTTAAAATAGGTCAAATGTCTTTGTTGTTGGCCGTATTTTTAGCACCGCTGGCTGCTGAAGCTAGTGTTTTTTCTTTTATTACCAATCTTTTTGCTAGTGATACTTCCGCGGAGGATGCCACAGATACAGTTAATTCACAGCAAATTCCCCTACTTCAAGCTGCAAATAATGTCGATCCAACCCCAACTTC
>CAJBRS010000133.1 GCA_903958115.1 uncultured bacterium
GACTACGCCACCGAAAAAGGTAGGGGACTGGTGCTCTGGTCTATTCGCTACGCCCTATCTGGAAAGGAAAAATCTCCAGATCCGTTCACGTTAGCAGATATTCTTGGCAAAAAAGAAACTCTAGAACGAATACAATCAGCTATTTCCTTGTTATAATAGATAGATGAAATCTTTGTCGAAAGCTTTTTTATTTTCTCTCTTTTTGTGCTTTTTGTTTTTTGGGATAATTGCATCTACACACCCAACTTCTGCAGACTCTATCGACGACCTACAGACTCAAATAAATGATCGTAACAGTAAGATCGCAGAATTACAGAAAGAAATAACGGCCTATCAAACGCAACTAGCAAATGTAGCGACACAAGCCAAAACCCTGCAAGGAAATATTAAAAGCCTGACGACGACAAAAAATAAACTCTTAACAGAAATAAAAGTAGCCCAAAATCAAATTGCTGCTGCAAATCTAGAAATCAACCAACTCTCAATTCAGATCAGCAACCAACAGAAACAGATAAGCGAAAACAACTTGGCGCTAGCTGAAAGCCTGAGAGTACAAAATCAAGCAGAATCAACTAGCATCATAGGCACCTTTTTAACCAACCAAAAATTATCTGATTTTTTATCTTATATAGATACACTTAGCCAATTCAGGACAACAATCGACAGCCACGTTGCAACTCTAAAAAACCTAACTTCTCAACTACAGAACAGCGTTAACCAAACAAAAGAGAAACAGCAAGAACTAAAGGCTTTCCAAGGACAACTCTCCGACAAGGAGACACTTGTAGAATACGATCAGCAACAAAAAAATAAATTACTGGCCCAGACAAAAGACCAAGAAAGTAGCTATCAAAAGATTCTCGCGCAAAAACAGGCAGAAGAAGACCAATTCAACAAAGACTTAATTCAATTTCAGTCCCAATTAAAGTTAGTCATAAATCCTAGCAGTTTTCCAACTGCTGGCACCAGCGTTTTATCTTGGCCACTTGATAAAGTGAAAATTACACAATTTTTCGGAAATACATCATTCGCTCAAACCCACACAGCTGTTTACAACGGGGCTGGTCATAACGGTATTGATTTAGGCGCACCAATTGGAACCACCATCAAGGCAGCGCTTTCTGGAGTAGTAGATGGGACTGGAAATACTGACCTGACTTGTCCAGGAGCTTCTTATGGTAAATGGGTTCTCATCCGCCATCCAGATGGCCTATCTACACTTTACGGGCATCTCTCGGTTATAAAAGTATCTGCAGGCCAAAGCCTCAACACTGGTGACACTATCGGCTACAGCGGAGAAACTGGCTATGCTACCGGCCCGCATCTTCACTTCACAGTTCTCGCAACACAAGGAACAAAGATTATGGATTTTCCAAGTAAGGGTTGTAAAGGGGCAACATATCATATGCCAGTAGCAGATCTGCAAGCGTATCTAAACCCTTTAAATTACTTGCCGTCAGCGCAATAGTGAGTGAACATCAAGGTCTTTTATTTTATAAGACACTTATGCTACAATAAACTCAACATGAAAAGGGAAGACACAAAGAAAGGACAAAGTGGTTTTATACACATAATTCTCCTCATAATAGTTATTTTAGTAATTCTCTATTACCTAAATATTCCTCTCCAGAAAATCTTAAGCACGGATACAGCCATAACTATCGCGACAACTCTTAAAGGTATCATTCTCGCTCTATGGCAAGATGTTCTGATTCTAATACAATTCATCAAAGATATTATCGCCGGTAAATAAAATAAAACCTTAAAAAGGCCACCAGTCCTAGTGATCTGATGGCCTTTGTGGTTATTGCTAATCCCTAAAAAGCAAAAAACACATATCAAGATGGGAGCGAGTGAATCTGGTCGGGGTCCTAACCCCCAAGAGCCTCTAGCGTGCAAACTTTTGTATCCGCTATTGCAAAAGATCCAGGCACTCGTTCCCACTTGATATTTTTCATAGAAAAGATAGGGGAGAGTCCCCTGCTAAAAAATCAATTTTTTAGAATAGCTAAATTTACCTACTTTTGAATAGAAAGTATTATGACCACGTCAACCAGACGAGGGAAGTATCATGCCGGAATCAACAGACCCCTTATAAACGATTATAGGAGGTTCTTTTTTTTAAGAAATAAGAAAATCTGAAAGATTTAAGCCAAAATTGAAAAAGCTAAGCGGGGGGCTTATTTAATAATAGCGTATGTCGCAAAAGGTATCTTGTGCGACGTCCTCAATCCCTTTTATATCCCGCTCTGATGGCGGGCTAAAAGCATTAAATTGACCGTATTCCCTGCTATAAAAGATCAACCCAGCAATTATATTACGTCACCAAAAAAAGTACAAGTGCAATTAGAAATCTTGAAACTTTACGTCGTACAAGTAGCTCTATGCGCACTTTTGTCTGTCTTCCGGGTTTTGTCTAGTTTAAAAGCATTAAGCAGCCTTTTTCAAACCTTCATCCTGAATCTCTTTCTGTAACTTCTGAAACTCATCTTTTGTCATTGTATTTTCCGTCAGCCACCCAACCAGTTCCCTTTTTACGATTTCGAGATCATCATCGGTTTTAGCAAGCCAAAGGGTTTTTTCAAAGAAATCTTTCCTTGTTGCATAAAGAATAATGTCATTGATGTGCAAGAAGACAACGAGTGACGCCGCAGAGACTCTTTTGTTTCCATTTCCAAAAGGATGATTTCGATTGAGAGCAAAAAATAGTATCGCGGCTTTCTCAAGAATAGTTGGATACAAATCTTTCCCAAAAACTTTTTGGCGTGGAAGACTTAGACATGAATCAAGCTTGTTTTCTTCATGGTCAGAAAATGACCCCATTGGCTCTTTGCCCTCAAAAATATCCTCAGCAATCTTGTGGCAGAGTTCTTGGACAATTTGTTTGTCGAGATAGTTAACGTGTTCTAGGTTTTGCTCCTCGGTCATATTGGGCTAAGTCTCTCAGCACACCACCATAGGTAGTAATGGCAAAGTGAATACCCTGATCAACTTTTTTATTGAGTTCTTTTGTCTTAGCTCCAGACAAAGGCTTCTTGCCCTTAAGATTTAGCATTTTTCCTATGTTTAGTTTCATTGTCTTAATGTTACCCCATCAAACACACTTAGGCAACCCTACGATCATAATCAGGTGACGTAATAGAAAGCCTCCTCATTACACAAATAAAAAACCCATATTAATATGGGTAGTTAAAGTATCGTACAGATCAAAGGCCACATATTTGTGTACAGCCGCTATTGTGCGACGTCCTAAAGCCTTATTTTTACCCGCTTTTCGGCGGGTTTTCGCATTTGCTGGCCTTCCCTATACTCTGTGAAAGATCACACCCATAAGTATAGTACATCGTCACAAATAGTACAAGCGTTCTTGTGAATAACTAATTTTATACGGCCATTGCGATTTTTCCCTCCATAAATCCAAGTTGCTTTAGCGCGTAATGCTTAAATTCAGGACGGCTGAGTTTTGTGTAGTTCGCAATTGTGAATGGAGTGGTATGCCCTACCAGTTGGGCTATGATTGCGTCCGGCACACTGAGTTTTGCCAACCGGTGAATGAAACTGTGGCGGAATGAGTGAGGACAAAGCCTGCGGGTAATCCCGGCACTCTTTAGAACATCCTGAAACATTCTTTCCACACTTCTTGCGGTAATGGGCTTGCCTGTGCGTGAATTCTCGCCAACGAAAAGTGCGTCTACTTCAGACGGGCCTTCATTCACGCGCTCGACAATATACCTCTGGAGAACCTCATCCGTATCATGATTCCAAAACACGCGACGCTCGCTTCTCGTTTCGGAATTCCAACGCGCAGCTATGCGCCGGGGATCACAAGCGGAGGCAGCCCGGCGAGATTTCACCCTCCTCATTGATGAATTCCAGAATTTCACCACGCGGGCATTTTCTTCGATACTTTCGGAAGCTCGTAAATTTCGGCTTTCGCTCGTGCTCTCCCACCAATTTACCAGCCAGCTTGAGCCGGAAGTCTGCGATGCTGTCTTCGGTAATGTCGGCACAATTATTGCATTTCAGCTTGGCTCGGCAGACGCAGAAATGATGGCAAAGGAATATGGAGAGACTTTTGCACAAAGCCAGTTCGTTGATCTGGAGAGATTCCAAATCCTGGTAAAAGCAAGTGCAGCGGATGGATACTGGCAACCGTTTCCAGGCAAAACAGAATGGTGTTTTCAGAAAGCGACCGCCATGCGCGGTGCGATCATTCACATGTCACGACAACGATACAGCACAGTTCGCGAAAAAGTAGAAGACAAAATCCGCAGATGGATGGAAAGCCATTAAGTCATACTATAAAGCAAAACCCCGCGAGGCTTTTGGCCTCGCGGGGTTTGCATGTTGCTAATTACCGCAAATCTTTTAGTTAAACAATAATTAACAACAAGCATATTCTACCCTAAGAAAAATAAGCTTTCAAGTGACAGTCCGCCAACAGTATGATATAATAATGTCATGAAGAAAAACGTAGCCCGGAGGCCACGTTTTAAGCGCGTCTCAGATTTTCCGAGCATTCGCCTGAC